>NZ_QFFX01000030.1:0-35238 GCF_023522295.1 Prevotella sp. TCVGH
TCGTTCGTCTTCCAAAACACCCGTCTGTTCAAGACTTCGCTCATCGAAAACCTACGTTACGGCAATCCTGATGCAACAACCGATCAGATCAACCGTGCCATCGACCTCTCACAAAGTCGCGAGATTATCGACCGGCTGCCACAGGGATTAGATACCGTTATCGGTGCCGAAGGTACTTATCTTTCGGGAGGTGAGCAGCAGCGAATTGTTCTTGCCCGTGCCATTCTGAAAGATGCTCCTATCATAGTGCTCGATGAAGCGACCGCCTTTGCCGACCCCGAAAACGAACAGCTTATCCGTAAGGCACTGGCACATCTCACCCAAGGAAAAACCGTGCTGATGATAGCCCATAGACTTACCACTGTTCAGGATGCCGACAGCATCGTAGTTGTGGACAACGGCAAGATAGTCGAACAGGGAACGCACGAGGAACTATTGAGTGAGGAAAAGTATTACCACCGTATGTGGAATGAATATCAACAATCCGTTTCGTGGAAACTATCATCTATTAAAAGTCATAAAGTCATAAAGTCATGATAAAATATTTTCAAAACCGTTTCGCTCTTACGGAAAAAGGAGCAAAAGACTTGCGGCAAGGCATCATCTTTTCGACACTGCTCAACCTTGTGCTAATGCTGCCACCCACTTATTTGTTTTTCTTCCTGATGGAGTATCTCGATAATATGCCAAGGAATGCCCCTCATACGTTGTGGTTTTATCTCCTCGTGGCAGCAGGACTAATGGTTGTGATGCTCATGGTGATGCGTCGGCAATACGACAGCACCTATACCACCGTATATAATGAGAGTGCGCAACGCCGTATCTCTTTAGCCGAGAAACTGCGCCGTTTACCTCTCGCCTTCTTTGGTGAGCGCAATCTCTCCGACCTCACTGCCACTATTATGGAAGACTGCACACTATTGGAAACAACGTTCTCGCACGCCATTCCCCAACTGTTTGCTTCTGTGGTGAGCATTGTCATTATCGCAGCGGGAATGTTCTGTTACGACTGGCGATTAGCTATCGCACTGTTTTGGGTAGTACCTTTTGCCTTGGTAGTGCTATTGATTTCACGAAATCGAATGGACAAGGCTTTTACACATGTCTACCACATCAAACGAGGAGTGAGCGAACAGATACAGGAA
Organism: Prevotella sp. TCVGH; assembly: GCF_023522295.1. NCBI lineage: Bacteria > Pseudomonadati > Bacteroidota > Bacteroidia > Bacteroidales > Prevotellaceae > Prevotella > Prevotella sp. TCVGH. The sequence continues at coordinate 1,146 of NZ_QFFX01000030.1, forward strand.
GGACTGGAGTGTGTGCAGGAAATCAAATCGTACAATGGCGAGGACGAATACAATCAGCGGTTCGACCAGCGATTAAAAATATTGGAAAAAGGACTTGTTGCTGGTGAACTCTTGACAGGTGCGTTTGTCAACATCTCCGCTGTACTGCTTAAACTGGGCATGCCTACCGTCATCGTTGTAGGTGCATGGATGCTTCAGCGTGGCGACGTGTCGGTGTTCGTCTATCTGGCGTTCCTCCTTGTCTCGGCAATGGTCTATAATCCTATTCTTGAAGTATGCAATCACCTTGCTATTCTTACTTTTCTCGATGTACGCATCAAGCGAATGAAAGAGATGGAGGCAATGCCCATACAGACGGGCGACACAGAGGTGGAAGTTTCGAACTATGACATTGAGTTCCACAACGTCAGCTTTTCCTACGAAACAGACAAGCAGGTGCTCAACAATGTTTCATTCACTGCCCGACAGGGCGAGATAACCGCACTCGTTGGATCATCTGGAGGAGGAAAAAGCACCGCAGCAAAGCTCGCTGCACGTTTTTGGGACATCAATAGTGGGAAGATAACACTGGGCGGACACGACATCTCTGACATAGAACCAGAGACGTTGCTCAAAAATTACGCCGTAGTATTTCAAGACGTGATGCTCTTCAATGCCTCTGTTGCCGACAACATACGCATAGGAAAGCGCGACGCCACCGATGAGGAAGTAAGGCATGTGGCACGATTGGCACAGTGCGATGACTTCATCAGTCGTATGCCACAAGGCTACGACACGGTGATTGGCGAAAATGGGGAAACCCTTTCGGGTGGGGAGCGGCAGCGTATCTCCATAGCCCGTGCGCTCTTAAAAGATGCTCCTGTCATCCTCTTGGACGAAGCAACCGCCAGCCTTGATGCCGAGAACGAGACAAAGATTCAGGCTGGTATCTCCGAACTGGTGCGCAACAAGACTGTCATCATCATTGCACACCGCATGCGCACCGTATTGGGTGCCGACCACATCATAGTACTCTCGGGCGGAATAGTCGTGGAACAGGGCGCACCCGATGAACTAATGGCACACAATGGGACTTTTGCACAAATGGTAAGACTGCAACAAGATACTCCTTCGGCAAATATCTCATCAAAAATAAAAATAGAAACAAAATAAAAAGAAAGCAATCATGAAAATCGAAAAAATCAACAACCTTTTCAGGCAGCTGGCGAACTGGATTTTGCGCCATCGGCTTGTTGTGGGTGCGCTGTTTGCGGTGGTCATCGCCTTTTCGCTCGTTGGAGCCAAGCGCATCGTGGTAAGAACTTCGTTCGATGACTATTTCCTAAGCGACGACCCTATACTGCTCAAGACCAACGAGTTCAAGTCTATCTTTGGTAACGACTACTATGTGGCAGTATTGGTAAAGAACAAGGACATCTTCTCAAAACGCAGTCTCACACTCATTCGTGAGCTGAGCAACGAACTGAAAGATAGTTTGTCGTACGCCGACAAGGTAACATCGCTCACCGACCTTGAGTTTGCCTCTGGTACGGAGGAAGGTATGACCATTGAGCAGATTGTACCCGAGCAAATTCCATCGGATGCCGCTGGACTGAAAGAAATCAAGCGCAAGGCTTACAGCAAACCCTATCTGGCGAAGAAAATGGTATCGACCGATGGAACAATGACATGGATCATGGTAAAGCTGCGCCCCTTCCCTGCCGATAGTGTGTGGAAGAAGACAAGCGACATGGCTCCCGACATGATTACTGGCAGGGAAGCAGGACATATCATAGGCAAGGAGAAATATGCAGAACTGTCGCCCGCTGCTGCAGGAATGCCTTATCTGAGCTATGAAAAGGTGGTCTATCTCAAGGGCGAAATGGGACGATTGTTCCTCTTCGCATTTATCATCTCTATTGTAGTGATGCTCATTGTAACTCGTTCGCTACGTGGAGTAATAGCACCTTTGCTCACCTCTATCTTAGGACTGCTCATCAGCTTTGGCATCATCGGCTGGACAGGCATCTACATCGACATGACTACCATGATGATAGCCGTCATTCTCACCTTTGCTTGCTCCATAGCCTACAACATCCACCTGTACAACTTCTTCAAGACGCGCTTCGTAGAGACAGGTAGGCGCAGGCAATCCATCATCGACGCAATGGGCGAGACCGGTTGGGGCGTATCGCTCTCGGCACTCACCACCGTGGCTGCCATGATGACATTCCTTTCCATGAACATCGTACCCATGCAGGCAATTGGTCTCAATACATCAATCAGTCTGCTCGCCGTATTGATTACCTGCCTTTTCATCACTCCCCTTCTGTTGTCGTTTGGCAAAGATAGAAAACCAGCCGCCAACATGTCGAAGAGCTTTGAGGGTTATATTGGCAATCGGTTTGAGCAATTCGGGAGCTTTGTGATACGCCATCATCGGGGCATTGTCGCTTTGTCGGTGGTGCTGACAATTATCTGTGGCATCGGACTCTTCTTCATCGAGCCAGCATTCGACATTGAGAAGACGATGGGGAGAAAAGTGCCTTACGTCAACAAATTCCTCAACCTTTGTGAAACGGAACTCGGTTCCATGTATGCCTACGATTTGATGATTACGCTGCCACACGACAACGATGCCAAGAAACCAGGAAATCTACAGAAGCTCGACCAATTGTCAAAAATTGCAGGCGGCTACAAGCTAACCAAACGCCACAACTCCATCACTGACATCGTGAAAGACATGAATTGCACACTCAACGGAAACAAGCAGCAATTTTACACCATTCCCGACAATGCCGATATGGTGGCACAGTTGCTGTTGCTCTATGAAAATGCAGGCGGCACGGAGTCGGAATACTGGATGGACTACAACTACAAACGGCTAAGGCTACAAATAGAACTGAACAATTACAACTCCAACGAGGCGGAAAAGGAAATGAACGACCTTCAGGCGGAGGCACGCCGTCTCTTCCCCGAAGCACACGTCTCGGTGGTGGGGAATCTTCCGCAATTCACCGTCATGCAGCAGTATGTGGAGCGAGGACAGATGTGGTCGATGATGTTGTCGGTATTGGTGATCGGCGTTATTCTCGTACTGATATTCGCCAATTGGAAAGTGGGACTCGTAGGTATGATACCCAACATTGCCCCTGCCATTATCGTAGGTGGAATGATGGGCTGGCTGGGCTACCCACTCGACATCATGACCGCCTCGCTCATTCCTATGGTCTTGGGTATCGCTGTCGATGATACCATTCACTTCATCAACCACAGTCATGTGGCATACGAAAGATGCGGCAACTACGAAACAGCCATCAACCGCACCTTCCGCACCGAAGGACTTGCCATTGTGATGTCCACGGTTGTCATCTCAGCTACATTCATGGGCTTCGTCTTCTCCGATGCCACACAGATGAGCAACTGGGGCATATTGGCAGTAGCAGGCATGGTATCGGCTTTGCTGACTGACCTCTTCCTCACTCCTATCCTCATAGACTATCTCCACATCTTCAAGCAAGAAAAAGTAAACATCAACAACACTCAAAATAACAATTAAACCGTAAAAATATGAAAACAAGAAATTTTACATTGCTGCTCATCGCCCTGTTGGCAATTGGCAGCGCACAGGCAGCAGGACTGTCTGGTAGGGATATTATGCAAAAAGTAAAGAACCGACCTGATGGCGACACACGCTACGCTAACGTAGAGATGACGCTCATTCAGCGAAGTGGACACAAACGCATCAGAAAACTCGAATCGTGGGCAATGGACGTAGGCAAGGACACAAAGAAAATTATGTTCTTCACTTATCCCGGAGATGTAAAGGGAACAGGATTTCTCACCTGGGACTACGACAATCCACGCAAGGTGGACAACAAGTGGCTCTATCTGCCTGCCATGAAAAAGACGAGGCGCATCAGCGGCAAGTCGTCGAAGACCGACTACTTTATGGGCAGCGACTTCACCTACAACGACATGAACACGCGTAGCGTGGACGAGGAAACGCACAAACTGCTTCGCGAGGAGGTCGTGGGAGGAAAGAAATGCTGGGTGGTGCAGTCCACGCCCAAGGACAGGGACGAGATATATGCCTACCGCATCACGTGGATAAGGCAGGACTGCCTGATGGTTGTCAAGTCCGATTTTTACGACAAGCTGAAGAAGCTGCACCGCCGGCTCACCATCTCCAACATCAACAAGGTGCAGGGTTTCTGGACGATGCACCTCATGCAGATGGAGAACGTACAGACGGGACATAAGACCATCATCCGCATGAACAACCAGCGGTTCAACGTGAAGGTGCAGCCCAATCTCTTCACCGTTTCCAAATTGGAGAAAGGACTCTGATATGAACCTACTCCGATTATGTATGCTCCTGCTTGTGCCGATGCTCTCGGCACAGGCATCAGCCCAAATCGACACGCTGCAAACAGAGAGCGACACCATTGTTTGTGAAGATACCATTATCAGTTTGGAAAACACTGTTGCTGGTTCGGAAGAAGTTTTGGAAGAAACATTCGAAACTACCGACGACAACGCTTTGCAGGTGCAGGTGAAAGGTTTCCTCGATACCTATCACGCTGTAAGGACAGAGGGAAAAGCCGACTGGATGGCATCGAGGACTCGGGCGCGAGGAGAACTGAAACTTGAAAAAGGAGCGGCTTCGCTCTTTGTGTCGCTGAACGCTATCTACAACGGAATACTCAAAGAACGCACGGGACTGGAGCTGCGCGAGGCTTATCTTGCCTATGCAAAGGGTAATCTTGATCTGCGTGTGGGACGACAGATTGTGGTATGGGGGGTGGCAGATGCGCTGCGACTTACTGACTGCGTGTCGCCGTTCGACTACACCGAATTTCTTGCACAGGACTATGACGATATTCGTATGCCTGTCAATGCCCTACGTGCTAAGTACACAATGGGAGCGGTTACGCTCGAGGCGGTGTGCAATCCTGTAGCCGATTTCTTCATACTGCCCACAGATGAGCGCAATCCATGGGCAATACGCCTTTCGTCCTCACCATTGCCCTATACGATAGACTTGGAAAGTGGAAAGCCAGAGAAACGACTGAAGAATATGGAGTTTGGTGGACGCATAACCGTAAACCTAAGCGGAGTGGATTTCTCTGTGAGTGCCTTGCGGACGTGGAACAAACAGCCTGCCTTTTGTCCTGAACTGTCGGCTAATGGGAAATCGCTTCGCATAGTCGGGAAGTACCATCGCATGACTATGCTCGGTGCCGATTGCTCACTGCCCATAGGTAAGTTCGTTGTCCGTGCCGAAATAGCCGACTATATAGGCGAGGCGCAGAGTGTAGGCTTGGGACAGAATGCCGTGCAGCGCAACTCCCTCAACGCCCTTGCAGGACTTGATTGGTATCCGGGCAACGATTGGAATGTAAGTCTTCAATACTGCCACAAATACACTTCGGGCAATCTTGACGGACTTTCTGCCTACCGCAATGCTGGACTTGCCACCGCACGGCTCGCCAAAGAACTGCTGCGCAACACGCTGAAACTCTCCACCTTTGCCTACATTGATGTAACAAACGGCGGCATCTTCAATCGTTTCTCGGCTTCCTATTCTCTTAACGACCAAATCGAACTCACCGCTGGCTACGATTATTTCCATGCCGATAAAGGTATGTTCCAAATGTATGCGAAGAACTCGGAGGCGTGGGTAAAAATGAAATATAGTTTTTAAAAGTTACGCGAGTTCTGGATAAGAAAAGTTCTTAAAAAGTTGGTAATCTCGCTTATTATTTGTACTTTTATGATTGAAAGTCAATAAGTTACAAATAAAAACCAAGCGATGATTACCAAAGATAAAGTTACTGAAATATTCTATATTACCGACGAGATTAACGTGTGTGGAGCGTATTTATAAAAGTCTTATATGGAAAAGTGTTCGCTGACAGAGGATAATCAAGGCAACTGGAACTTTTCTAAAGATTTCTTATCCCGAACTCGCATAGGGAATTGACCATAAATTGTTTATTTCTTTTAAAAAATTGCAAAACACGCAGAAATATATTATAAAAAAATTGCAAAATACAAAAGAAACCTTATCTTTGCCATCAAATTAAATACAGACAGAGATTGGAATCAGCTTTTTTACATAGCCGCTTACACCATTGCTCCAAACATTCTTTGGTGCAGGATGTGCTGCAAAGAAAAAACAACTTTCTTTCTTTTAACACAAATTATTTGGTAGTTCCAAATAATTTTGTACTCTCTCTCTCTCTCTCTCTCTCTCTCTCTCTCTCTCTCTTATATATATAATAATAGGTAGATATATCTTCTCTTATACCTCTTTCTGTGCATTATGCTTTAGTGCGCAGCGAGGCTTTGTGTCTGCCTGTGTAAGCCCTATCTTTTCTTCCCTTTATAAATTATTGTATATCTAAAAATTAAATTTATTGTATCGTTATGAGTAAAACAGAAACAAGTGCCGCAGGTAAAAAGGCGGCTTACATTAGTCCTAATGTCGTTTGCATTGCAGTAGAGTATTCGCTTTGTGCAGGAAGTCCTTCGGATGGTGGGCATAAGGATGCTGAACCCGATCCTGATCCTTTGGAACCTGAAGATGATGAACAGTGGTAAGCAGGCAACTCTTAAATACTTTATTTGTAATAACCATTTTTAATGAATTAATTTTATAAAAATTGATACAGATGAAAACAAAATCATTTATCTCATTTGCGGTTTGCGTGGCTGTATCTGTGCTGATGTGTAGCTGTTCTAACGAAGAGAGTGCTGATAGTAATAGTAATGGACAGCTTACCGCCTTTACAGGAGGTATCGTTACAGAGGCTCCTATGGAGCGTATGCAGCTTAGTTCTCCTGAAATTTCAACAGAAGTCCCTGGCTTTCTCACCCGCACCTCTATGAATCGTAACGGCATCGGTGGTCAAGGAGCCTTCCTTTGGGAACCTAAAGACGTGATCTATGTAGAGGACGATAATGGTAAATTATATAAGAGTCAGAATACTATCAATGATGCTGTAGCTCGCGCTACATTCTTTGTAGATGGTTCTTACACCACTAAGGGACAATACGATGTGTACTATTGTGGTACAAACTCTGGTGCCAGTGAAAAGAAAGTTGTTATCGCCAGCGATCAGACACAAGTAGCCTTTAACAACACCAAGCATTTTGGTGCCGCTGGCGATTGCGGTGTAGCAAAGGCAACGAAGACTACCGTTTCAGGCAAGAGCGGTTATCGTTTCGACTTGGAGCACAAGGCGTCTTATCTTTGCTTCCTTCCCTATATGGCTCCTCAGTGGGATCGCGCAAACTTAAAGCTCAAAAGCATAGAGATAACCTCTGATAACAATATTGCTGGTACTTATGACCTTACCCAAGCAGGTCTTTCCGGTACGGGTAATTCAAAGACAATTACGCTGAATGTAGGTCGTGATGGTCTTAAGCTTGCTGATCAAGCAACAGCAACGAAAAGTATTAAAAACTCACTTTACGTAGTTATAGCTCCAGGCACCCATGCCTTGAAAGTAAAATATACAGTTTTAGACGCAAAGAATACGGTTATGACAATAACCAAAAGTTATAAATCACATAACTTTGGTGCCAATAAAATTTGTGATATTCCCGTTAATCTTGGTGTTAGACATTACAGCGGTCACAATTATTATATGTGGGATGCTCGTGAGAACTATTGGTTCGGTCATGAGTGGGACGCTGCTGATCCTTGGCAGCCAACAACGGAAGGTGCAGATAACGACGGTTATCCCAGGTCCAAGACTGCCGATGCTTCTCGTTGGTATCACGAAGGTGAAGGTCCTTTCGAGGCTTCCGTCAATCCTCTCTTCAAGAAACTTCCCAATGCCAACGAAATGGGTTGGTACGTATTGAGGGGCGATGCCCATTGGGATGATAGTACTTGTTGGGAGGTTTTCGGCGAGCTTCACACTGGTGGTCTATGGCTGAAGAAGCTCAGCGTTATCGCTCAGGAAAACGGCAGGGAGCTTGCTGCCTTAAAGCAGGCAGATCCAAACGGAAAAAATTTGCTTACTTCTTCCGACTACTACAGCATTTCTCCCGAGAACGGCAAGCCCGCTGATAGCGAGATTGGAAAATACTTCTTCCTCCCTGCGTTGGGCTATTACGACAGTGGTGAGCTTAACGACCTTGGTTTCGGCGGTTACTACTGGTCGTCCAGTGCTACTCCCGGCAAAAGTAGTTGCGCGTTCTACCTGAACTTCTACAGTGGTGGCGTGAGGCTGTTCAGTTACAGCTACCGCTACTACGGGTTTGTGACGCAGCCCTTCGAGTAGTCTTCCCGATCGTTTTATTTTGGGCGGGCTCTTTAAAAGGCCCGCTCATAAAAACCGCCTTTGGCGGTCGATTTCGACACAAGTAACAAAAAGAGACCTAAAATGGGTCTCTTTTTGTCACTTATTCCGAACTCGCGTATAATTTCATCATGAACTTGTGTTCTGCTCTTACAGCCTGTTGTTTCTTTGACAATAAGCCGGAAGGCCTGCCGGTACACATAGAGAAATCAAGGCAATTGGAACTTTTCTAAAGATTTTCTTATCCCGAACTCGCGTAAAAGTTATTAGAACATTATATTTCATTCTTTTATAAGATGACAAAGAGAAGGAGAATCTTTTATCCTTTTAATTTCTTCATCAATGAGAACGATAATATTCTGTTTAACACGCTTATAGTTGGCTTCGATGATCTCTTTGAGGTTGTCAAAACCATCTTCGTTTGTGAAGTTTGCTATTACAGGAATTGATTGATAGGCTTTCATCTCTGCAGAGACTTTTGCACTGTCCACGACTACCTCCGCATGGAAAATTTTCTGCTCAATACGTTCATCAAAGTTATCGGACACTGCACCCACGAACATTCCTTGCGTGAGATTGCTGATTTTTGATGCAGGGATAAGGCTATCCATTTGTGTGGAGATAGAGGTGGACTTATCGTTGCGGTTGATGGTCATGGATTGCCGTTGTTGAAGTACCTTGCCGAAACGTTCTGAAAGCGTTTTAGCAGTTTCGCCTACCACTTGCCCACTGAACACGTTGCCCACAGTGTTTTGTATTACCTTGCTTTCCTTGTCGCCATAATCTCTTGTTAATTGACTAAAGTCTTGAAAGCCCAAGCACACCGCCACCTTGTTGCTTCGGGCTGTAGCAATGAGATTATCCAAGCCACGGAAATAGATGGTCGGCAACTCGTCAATAATCACGGAGGATTTAAGTTGTTTCTTCTTATTGATGAGTTTCACGATACGGCTGTTATACAATCCTAGTGCCGCCGAATAGATATTTTGTCGGTCGGGGTTGTTCCCCACAACAAGCACTTTCGGCTCATTGGGATTGTTGATGTCGAGCGAGAAGTCATCCCCCGTCATCACCCAATAAAGGGCTGGTGAAATCATTCGTGAAAGCGGTATTTTGGCACTGGCAATCTGTCCTTGCAACTGGTCTTGCGCTCCACCTTCCCAAGCGTCCATAAAGGGAGAAAGGTAGTTGGCAAGCTCGTCGTAGGAAGTGAGTATAGGGAAAATCTGTGCGTATGGGCGGTTAAGGAACTCGATAGCGTGGGGAAAGGTGCAATACTTACCATTCTCATATATCTTCAGAAACCAGATGATGGCAGCAAGCAAGATAATCGGCGACTCCACAAAGAAATCTCCCTGCTTCTGAATCCACGAACGGTTGAGGTTGAGCATGATGGTGTAGGCACTCTCATAAGCGTCTGATATATCCGTCATAAAGGCTGGATTGATAGGATTGCAGCGATGCGACTTTCTCGGATCATCGAAGTTGATGACATAGAACTGCGGCTTTATCTTGTAGGCATCCAAGTGATTAAGCAGGTGATTATAGGCTATCTCTGAAAGGTCGGGAAACTTGTAATCATAGATATACATGGCAAATCCTTTCTCTATCTGCTGCTTGATGTAGTTGTTCACAATGGCGTAGGATTTACCCGAACCCGGTGTGCCGAGTACCATTGAGGCACGGAAGGGATTGACTACGTTAATCCAACCTTTGTTCCACCTTTTTTTGTAGTAAAATCGTGTGGGGAGGTTTACCGAGTATTCGTTTTCCATCAATCGGGTTTCCTGCATAAAGCTCTCGTTCTCCGTGTTGAACACATCGTCCATCAGGTTGTTTTTGAGCAGTCGGCTCATCCATACACCACCCATCAGCAGGCAGATATAGCCAATGGAGAGCGTGAAGATATAGAGCGAAGCTGCTCCAATTTTTCCTATGGGCAATACCAACAGCCACCAGTTGAGAAAGAAAAAGACAAAACCGGAGAAAAGCACTGTCCAAATTTTTGGCCAAGTGATTTTCTCCTCTTTCACGCCCTTTGTCCCAAGACAGGACAAGGCAAGGAAAACCACACAAAAGAGTTTTGTCCAAAGGATGGATGAAAACAATCCCGTAGTTCGCTGAAAGTTCATCAGTATCTTGTTGATGATACCGAGCGTGAAATGCCACTGTTGAAATGCCTCGTAACAGAACCAATAACAGTTAATCAGAAGGAATATCACCGATATACCTCGCATAAAGTCCATGACTTTACCTAATGCCCTTAAATCATCTTCTTGTGCCATAATCGTATTGTTTTTGGGAAGCCTCCCCCAACCTCTCCTAAGGAGGGGAGATAGAAATGCTCGTTTGTTTAATGTTTTCTTCGTCTAAGATTTACCTTACTTTGTTTACGGAGCTTACGCTGCCATGCCGCCTCCTTCCAATCATCGTTGCCCGTAGATAGGAATGAACCATCTGCCATACTTTCGATAAGTTCATCGACAACGATGTCATAGTCCTCCGTGCCATGCTGTAATACCTGAACCTTGTTCGTCTGCTCTACACTGACAGTCGACTTACCATAAAGTTCCTCGTCCAAGAAAGGGTTATTTGTTGGATTAAAGAAATAGGCATTGAATACATTGGCGGAATATCCCTTGCCCAATCGTGAACCGTTGAATGCAGCACCCCGCTCGTCATCAATAAAGGTAATGCCGTAAATTCTTCCATTATCATTCTTTCGAATTACCACACGCAAGCCCTGTTCCTCCAATCTTTGCCGAAGTTCTTTCTCCATATTGGGAGAGGTACGCATTGTTTGTAACACCTTGTTCCTTATGGTTGGTATCAGTAGTTTGATGGTTTGTTTCGACTTTTGTATCCTGTTCTGTATGGCAGTATAGCCCACACCACGACCGATGTCCGATGCGTTGATGGGTGTGCTTACCTTGTCGCCCTTATCATCAGTAGGCACATAGACTAAGCCGTCATACTTCTTTCCCCGAAACTCCGTCTTTACTTCTTCTACGGCAAGGTTATATTTGCCCAAAATGGCGTTTAGTTCGCCCAATGAACAGAACTTATAATGTTTTAGCACCATGCGGAGGGTGCTTGCCACCTGCTCCTTGATGTTTCCTCTATCAATATCCACCTTGGGCGTTTCTGTTACGGCTTTCTCGCTAACCTTTGAACTTGGAATGAGACCAAACCTCTTTTCCAAGGCATCGGTAATCTTCTTGCTCCTTCGCTTCTCGAAGCGGTCGTTGATTTTCTTTCCTTCACTATCCACTCGAAGCGATACGATGTGTATATGCTCACGGGCAATGTCACAATGCTTGAACACGATGTAAGGTTGCTTGCCGTAGCCGAGTGCCTCCATATACTCTTTGGCAATCTGTGTAAGTGTTTCATCGGATAGTTTCTCGTCCGGGTGCGGATTGAGCGAGCAATGGAACACCGTTTTCTTCGTTCGGCATTTCTTTGGTATCAGAGCCTCCATATCGGCAAACACCTCTGCCATCGTATAAGTTCCCTCTTTGTTTTGATACAAGCCTTGGGCAAGAAGAATGCTTGCTTCCTCTTTCTCTACCTTTTTGAAGTTATAGCCGAGTGATCCTCCAAGGTTCTCCGTTGCAGAAATCTTGGCAATCATCTTTTGCGGTAGTCAATGGTTAAACGGATAGCCTGTTCTTGCAAAGCTATGATTTGAGCCGACAGTTTCTCCAACTTTTCAAGCAGAATCTGTGCGGTCTTGACCGAATGATAGCTGTTGATGGCACGCACGGTTTGGTTATACAGTACACCAATTTTATGGATTTGTGCCGTCAGTTCGGAGAGTTTACGGTAGTATTCCACGGCGGATTTATCCACCGTAATCACCTTGAAACTCTCCCCAAGAATGCGACCACGCACGAAATCCGACTTGGTTTCTGCGCCCGAACGTTGAAACAAATCAATCGCCCTTTGCTGATCTTTTGGGTTGGGAAGACGGGTGTCCCATCTGTCCCATCGTTCAATCTTGTCATTCATTATCTTTCCTTTTTGTAATTACGACTTTGGAGTAATTCTCTCCCCTTCGGGGCAAGGGTCTTTGTCGGCAGAAACGGAGTTTGTCGGACAAAGACACACCTTGCCAATATCAAGAGTTGATACGATTGAAGTATCCACCTGTAAGGGTGTCCGCTTCGGATAGTTTACCTCCATGTTTTCTATCTGCCTGCAAAGTTACAGTGGATTTTCAAATATCTCATTATCAACCATTTTCACTCTTTTCCCTTATTTATCCTTGTATTTCTATGGCATAGAAATATCTATCGAAAAAGCTTTTATTTTGCAGATAAATCGAACGGAATATCGTTCGATAGAACTATTAAAAGAGCGATATGACGAACTCTATTTCAATAGTTCAATATATCGTCAAATAGAACTATCGAGATGTCGACAAATCGACAAATCGAACGATCGATAATTCGATATTTCGACAGATAAAAGAATTAATAATTCGTTCTGACGATTAGTTTAACGAGCTAACATTCGAATTATAGTTCAAACGATTAAAATATCTATAGTATGGAACAGATACAAACATCGCCCATATTTCTGGGCTTTTCCTCTCAAAAGGGAGGTGTTGGCAAAAGCACTTTGGCGGAGATAGTCAGCAGCATTCTTTACTACGAAAGAGGCATTCGCCTTTTTTCAGTAGACTGTGACTTGTCTCAGGATTCTTTCTATAAACTCCGTGAAAGGGAAAAGGCTTGCATTGAAAGTGATCCACAGCTTTCTCAGCAGATGAGACAACATTTCTCTTCTTTGAAGCGTACAGCCTACCGCATACTCAAAGCTGCACCTAAGGAGGCAATAGCAACGGCAAGCGAGTATATCAGTAATCATCCATCAGAGAAATTCGATTTGGTCATCTTTGACTTTCCCGGTCATGCGGGTACCAGCGACCTTCTGCAACTCTCGCTGGATATGGACTATATCCTTTCTCCCTTAGAGCCAGACGTGCAGTCGATGGTTGCCTGCCTCACCTATATCAAGGCGGTAAACGATTTGGGCGTGTCCATGTCAAGTGCCCGTATCAAGGAAGTCATTCTTCTATGGAACAAGGTTGACCGCAGGGTTAAGAACACGCTCATTGAATACTACAGCAAGTATATCAAGAACGAAGATTATACGCTGCTTAACCAAAACATCTATGCCACCCACCGTTTCAGCCATGAATTGGAGCAATACGGATTTCGTGGGGTATTCCGCTCCACTTATCTTCCTCCTAATAAAGCCTTACGGACAGGAACGGGTATTGATGAGCTGATAGAAGAATTACTTACCCATATTCAAATTAAATAAGACAGCATTATGGCAAACATACAGGAACAACGGCAAAAACTGGAAGCCAAGCTCAAGGAGATGGCCGAAGAAGGGGTGATGAAGACTCCTCCCAAGGAAACGCTGGCTTTTGACCCACCTGATGAGGAAGAAGATATGAAAACAGAGGTCAGTGCCAACCAAAAGGAAAAACTGCATCTGGTAAAGGAGGTTGTGTCTACCTCGGAAAATAAGCAGGATAAGACTTTGTATAAAAGCCACGAGAAAGGAAATGAAAAATGTGTGGGAACATCCCAGATTTCCTTAGACGACTACCGCACACGCTATTTACAGTCAGTCCGCCTCCGAGAGCGGACCAATTTTACCATGAGTGCTGAAACACTCCAAGTGCTAAAAAACGTCTTGCAGGACTTGGGCGAACGGGTATCAATGGCATCCTACATTGACAACATCCTGCGTGAACACCTCAAAGAGCACAAGGAACTGCTCAATAATGCCACAGCAAAACATCGACGAAAGGTAGCAATAGATTTTTGAACAAAGAACCAACGATATATAAAAATCACCATCATGCAAACGATACTATTCAACATACTTCTGTTTCTGATAGCGGTATGGGTGTTCATTGGAATACTCTTCCTCTGGCAACAATTCCGCATGGCGTGCTGCAAATTGGAGAAAGCATGTGAAAAGAAAAATGAACAGGAACAAAAACAGAGAGTGCCTTCTGTTACCCAAGACCAAATTGAGCAGGCACAGCAAATGCTTGTCGGCAAAAGTAAATCATACGGGGAACGCTATGCCGAAATCACAAAAGAGATTACGGAAAACTCTCAAAAATTCCCCGAAGTTCCCGCTGTTTCCTCCTCTGAAAATCCAGATGAAAAACCTAATACTTTTGCAGAGAAGAACTCACCTGTACCCGAAGAAACAAAAGAAGCGGAAGGTACAGAAGAGGACAATGAAATGCAGGTTGACTACACAATGGACGAAACTGACGAAGACGCAATTGTCCGTGAGGAACTGCAAATCGCTGATGCGGAGATGCCCGAAGTCTCACCTTCCGCCATTCTTACAAGAGATTTATATCGTGTAAACGGCTGGCATAGGAATGACGATGAACTTGATAAGGTAGATGAAGACAAGGTGCAGGACACGTTGCAAAGCATACGGGGCACACAGCTCATGGACTATATCAAGGAGGCAACGCTCAAGCAAGAGAAAGACCATCAAAAGCTGCTTGCTGCCATTCGCAAGGCGGAAGAACTGGACTTAGAGGAAAGTAATATAAACTCTTCTTCTGACTTTGAAACGGACTCAAACGTAGAGAGCAGCAACAGCGATGTTTCGGAAGAAGCCGAACTTCCACTGTCATATTATCTGTAAACTAATGTTCTTACTCATATTATAAAATTGTAAAGTGTTGCGGGGGTGGCTCAAAAGTAAAACAATCAACCAATATCTGTCATACGATAAAACCGAGCTACCCCTTGCCACTTTCACCCTAAAAAGAAAATAATTTGTTTAACAACTTAAAATAAAAACAGCAATGAACAACAAAAAGAAAATCACAATGCTGCTCCTGATGGCTGCCGCCACCGTAGGAGCTTATGCGCAGGGCAATGGAATGGCGGGTATCAATGAAGCCACCAAGATGGTGACCAGTTATTTTGACCCCGGTACCAAATTGATTTATGCCATCGGAGCCGTGGTGGGCTTGATTGGAGGAATCAAGGTCTATAACAAGTTCAGTTCGGGCGACCCCGATACGAGCAAGACCGCAGCCTCTTGGTTCGGTGCGTGTATCTTCCTCATCGTGGCTGCCACCATCCTACGTTCTTTCTTCTTGTAACAATGGCTGAGTGGGAAATCAACAAAGGTGTAGGTCGGACGGTAGAGTTCAAGGGTTTGAAGGCACAGTATCTTTTCCTCTTTGCGGGAGGGCTGCTGGCTGTCTTCTTTCTCGTGGTCATTCTCTATCTCTGTGGAGTGAGCCAGATAGCCTGTCTGGTCATAGGCATAGTGGGTGCCACCCTTGTGGTGTGGCAAACGTTTGCCATGAACCGAAAGTATGGGCAATACGGACTCATGAAAAAGGGAGCCGTGAGAATGCACCCACGCTACCTTTTGAACCGCCGGACGGTCTATCACCTTATCCGTAACCTTCAACCCAAAAGAAAGAAGCAATGAGAAACAACAGTAAGATAACTACCTTGGAGTCGAAGTTCCCGCTGCTCTCCGTTGAGCAGGGGTGTATGGTGAGCAAGGACGCAGATATTACGGTCGCCTTCCGTTTGGAACTACCCGAACTCTTTACCGTCACCTCTGCCGAATACGAGGCAATGCACTCTGCCTGGCATAAGGCAATCAAGGTACTACCCAATTACAGCATCGTACACAAGCAGGACTGGTTCATCAAGGAGGACTATCAAGGAAAGCTCTCCGATGGCGGACTGAGTTTCCTTGCCCGTTCCTCTGAACGGCATTTTAACGAGCGTCCGTATCTATACCACTCGGTCTATCTCTTCCTAACCAAGACGAACAAGCATCGTATGGCACAGCAGAGCAATTTTTCTTCGCTTTGTCGTGGACATCTGCTGCCCAAGGAAATTACCAACAAAGATGAGGTGATGAAGTTCATGGAAGCCGTAGACCAGTTCGAGCGTATCATCAACGATACCGAGCAGATAAGGATTGTCCGCATGACTGAAGATGAGTTAGTTGGCACAAATGAAAAGGGCGGCCTGCTTGACAGGTATTTCTCTCTTTCAGAAGAGGGACATGCCTCATTGGAGGACATCCGTCTGGGCGCAGACCTTGTGCGCGTGGGCGACAATATGCTCTGCTTACATACATTAAGCGATACAGATGATTTGCCCACAAATGTGAGCACGGACAGTCGATATGAACGGCTTTCCACTGATCGCTCCGATTGCAGGTTGTCCTTCGCCGCTCCCGTGGGGTTGATGCTGCCGTGCAACCATATCTATAACCAGTATCTCTTCATCGAGGACAGCGATGCCAACTTGGAACGCTTCGAGAAGCAGGCAAGAAACATGCACTCGCTGGCACGCTACAGCCGTAGCAACCAAATCAACGAGGAATGGATACAGGAGTATCTCAATATTGCCCACTCACAGGGACTGACCTCCATTCGTGCCCACTTCAATGTGCTGGCATGGAGTAGTGATAAGGAAGAACTTCGCCAGATCAAGAATGACGTGGGCTCTGCACTTGCTCTTATGGAATGCCACCCTCGCCACAACACCATTGATGCGGCAACACTCTACTGGGCGGGCATTCCAGGCAATGCCGCCGATTTTCCTGCGGAAGAGTCGTTCTATACATTTATAGAGCCTGCGCTCTGCTTTTTTACCTCTGAGACGAACTACAAGGATTCGCTCTCTCCCTTCGGTATCAAGATGGCAGACCGCCTTTCAGGAAAGCCCGTCCACTTAGACATATCGGATTTACCGATGAAAAAAGGAGTCATTACCAACCGTAACAAGTTCATCTTGGGTCCTTCGGGTAGTGGCAAGTCTTTCTTTACCAACCACATGGTACGCCAGTATTACGAACAGGGAGCGCATGTCCTCTTAGTTGATACGGGAAACTCATATCAGGGCTTGTGTGAACTTATCCACCGCAAGACCAAGGGTGAGGACGGTGTGTATTTTACCTATACCAATGAAAATCCGATATCCTTCAACCCTTTTTATACGGATGATTACTTCTTCGATGTAGAGAAAAGGGAGAGTATCTGCACATTATTACTTACACTTTGGAAAAGTGCTGATGAACATATCACCAAGACCGAAGCAGGCGAACTCGGTTCTGCCGTCAATGCCTATATCGAACTTATCAGGACGGATCATACCATCGTTCCCTGCTTCAATACCTTCTATGAGTATCTGAGGGACGTGTACCGCAAGGATATGGAAAAGCGTGACATCAAGGTAACGCTCTCGGACTTCAACATTAACAACCTCTTAACTACATTGAAGCAATACTATCGTGGCGGTCGTTATGATTTCCTGCTGAACTCGGACAAGAATATTGACCTGCTCTCCAAACGCTTCATCGTCTTTGAAATCGACCAAGTGAAGGACAACAAGGACCTCTTTCCTGTGGTAACGATTATCATCATGGAAGCCTTCATCAATAAGATGCGCCGATTAAAGGGTATCCGCAAGATGATACTCATTGAGGAAGCGTGGAAAGCCATTGCTTCAGCAAACATGGCGGACTACATAAAATATTTGTATAAGACCGTCAGAAAGTATTTCGGGGAAGCCATTGTCGTGACTCAGGAGGTGGACGATATCATCCAGTCGCCCATTGTCAAGGAGAGCATCATCAACAACTCCGACTGCAAGATACTGCTTGACCAGCGTAAGTACATGACCAAGTTCGATGGCATACAGGCGATGCTCGGTCTGTCGGAAAAGGAAAAGAGCCAGATACTCTCCATCAATCAAAACAATGACCCGAACCGACTCTACAAGGAAGTGTGGATAGGGCTGGGCGGTATGCAGAGTGCCGTCTATGCCACAGAAGTGAGCATGGAGGAATATCTCACCTACACCACCGAGGAAACCGAGAAGGTGGAGGTGATGAACAGGGCGGAACAGCTTGGTGGCGATATAGAGACCGCTATCCGACAACTTGCCAACGAGAAAAGAAACAATAAAAAGAAATAAGTAATAAACCATCAAAACTATAGCAACAATGAAAAAGTACATTTTCATGGCTCTCTTAGGATTGAGCCTTTCAGTTCCCAAAGCTCACGCACAGTGGACGGTCTATGATCCCGGTAACTTTGCTGGCAACATTGCCAATACGGTCAAGGAGATTGCCACCGCCTCGAAGACAGTAAAGAATACCCTTGACGGATTCAAGGAGGTGGAGAAACTCTACAACGACACCAAGAAGTATTACGATGCCCTCAAGAAGGTGAATAACTTGATTGGTGATGCCTATAAGGTCAAGGAGTGTATTCTTATGGTGGGCGACATCTCGGAGATTTATGTTACCTCGTATAAGAAGATGCTCTCGGACAAGAACTTCCGCCCGACAGAACTCGCCGCAATGGCTTCGGGCTACACCAAGCTTCTCGAGCAGAGCGGTGAGAGCCTGAAAGAACTCAAGTCCATCGTCAAGAGTAATGTCTTCTCCATGAACGACCACGAGCGCATGCAGCAGATAGACCGTATCTATACCACACTACGTGAATACCGCTCTTTGGTGTCGTATTATACAAGGAAGAACATCTCCGTGAGTTACGTCCGTGCAAGGGAGAAGAACAACCTTGCCTCTGTTAAGGCTCTCTATGGTAATACGGCAAGCAGGTATTGGTAAATCCACAGACAAAAAAGAACTTGAAAGAACTTTCATAAAAAACTTTTGCTTATGGATTTTGCCAGTTTACATGAGCTGCTACGCTCAACCTATGACGAGATGATGCCGCTCTGTGCCCAGATGACAGGCATTGCCAAAGGCATTGCGGGCTTGGGAGCACTCTTTTATATTGCTCTTCGGGTATGGGCTTCCATTGCCCGTGCCGAGGCGATAGATGTTTTTCCACTTCTCCGCCCTTTTGTCTTAGGCTTTTGTATAATGTTCTTCCCGACAGTCGTACTGGGTACGATGAATGCAGTACTATCACCCGTAGTTCGGGGAACGGAAAGCATGGTGCACCAACAGGAGACCAACTTGGCGGAGCTGACTGCAAGGAGGGATAAGCTGCAGGAGGAAGCCTACCTCAGGAATCCCGAGACGGCTTATTTGGTTTCCAACGAGAAGTTCGACCAGAAGATAGAGGAAATGGGCATCATCGGTCCGGAGGATGCCGTGACGATAGCGGGTATGTATGCCGAGCGTGCTGCCTATCAGACCAAGCAATGGGTCATGAAATTGGTACACGATTTTTTAGAATTGCTGTTCCATGCTTCGGGACTCATCATCGACACGCTTCGCACCTTTATTCTGATTGTCCTTTCGATACTTGGACCTATCGTGTTCGGCATAGCCGTATGGGATGGTCTTGCAGGCTCACTTACGGCATGGTTCTCACGCTATATATCGGTCTACCTGTGGCTGCCTGTCAGCTCTATTCTTACGGCACTGCTTACCAAGATACAGGTGTTGATGATGCAGAAAGACATCGATGCGCTCAGCGATCCGAACTATCTGCCTGATTCGGGAACGTGGTATTACATCGTCTTCTTCCTTATCGGTATTGTAGGCTACTTCTGTGTACCTACCGTGGCAGGGTGGATTATTGAAGCTGGTGGCGGTATCGGCTCCTACGGACGCAATGTCAACCAGACTGCACAGCGTGGCGCTCAAGGTGCATATACCGGCGGCAAGGCTGCCATGGCAGGCGCAGGTGCCGCTGTGGGAAATGTCGGTGGACGTATCAAGGGAGCCTTGCTCAAAGGGAAATAGAAATGGATCAACAATACTTAATTAATCAACAGCTATAAAAGGAAAAAGAAATGGAATTCAAATCACTCAACAATATCGAGACCTCATTCAGACAGATACGGCTCTATGCCTTTGTCTTTGCTATCGTCTGCGTGGCGGTAAGCGGTTATACCGTCTATGCCTCATACAGCTTCGCCAAGGAGCAGCGGGAGAAAATCTATGTGCTTGACCAAGGTAAGTCGCTCATGCTTGCCCTCAGTCAGGATGCAAGTAGAAACCGTCCCGTGGAGGCAAGGGAACACGTCCGCCGTTTCCACGAGCTCTTCTTCACCATTGCGCCCGACAAGGACGCCATCGAGGAGAATATGCAACGAGCCTTCCTGCTGTGCGACAAGTCAGCTTTCAACTATTACAAGGACTTGGCGGAGAAAGGCTACTACAACCGTGCCATATCGGGTAATGTCAATCAGCGCATAGAGGTAGACTCTATCCGCTGCAACTTTAATTCTTACCCTTATGCGGTAACGACCTATGCACGGGAGTTTATCGTCCGTCAGAGTAATGTTACAGAGCGCAGTCTTGTTACGACCTGCACGCTGCAAAACTCTGTCCGCTCGGATAATAACCCGCAGGGCTTCCTGATGGAGAACTTCCTCGTCAAGGAGAACAGGGACATACAGACCTATAAACGATAAGGCTATGGCAAGGAAAAGAAACTTTTTACTCTCGCGTCACTATCTGCGCTTTCACCTGTGGCTTCGCCATTGGTGTGAAAGGCTCACGATAAGGCAGCGCAAGGCTATCGTCTATGGGCTGAGTTTTATCTATCTCATCTGTTCCCTTTGGATGATAGCGCAGTTTTTCCTTCCTCCAAAGAAGGAAAAAATACCCATTCCCACGGGAAAGCTGACGGACAGTCCGATACGGACGGACAGCACTTTACATGAGTTACACGGCAATTTTTATCTACAACATCATCAAACAATCAAAGAAAATGGATAATAAACAGAAAGAACAAATGAAAAAGGGCTTGGTCTTTGGAGGACTGGGACTGCTGTTTGCCCTCTCAATGTGGTTTATCTTCGCACCGTCGGGCAAAGATAAGACAGCAGCGGAGCAGGGACTCAATGACAGCATTCCGCAGGCAACGACAGAAAAGCTCACCGAAAACAAGCTCAAAGCCTACGAATTAGGCGACAAGGCACACGAGGAAGAACAGAGCCGCGAGGAGATGGGCAAGCTGTCGGACTATTTCGCACAGAACACAGCCCCCTCAGAAGCGCAGCGTGAGGAGGCGGCTGCATCGACAGCGAAGATAGAAAGCTCCATGCACCGCTATGAGGAGAATAATCGCCTTTTGAACTCCTTTTACGCTCCCGATCCGCATGAAGAGGAGCGTGAGGCAATGAGACAGGAGATTGACAACCTCAAAAAGGAATTGGCTTCCAAAGACAGCAGGGAGGACAATGAAGAGAAACGACAGCTTGCTCTGATGGAAAAGAGCTATCAAATGGCAGCAAAGTATCTTCCCAAGGCTTCTGCCGTTCCACCATCTTTGGGTAATGACTTTACCGAGAGTAAGGGACAAACGGCTACGGACAAAGGGTTGCGCATGAGCAATAATGCAAACGAAGGTTCGGCCGACTTGCCTGCAATGAAAATCTTGGCGGAACGCAAACAAGTAGTGTCCTCACTGGGGCAGCCGATGAGCGACGCTGACTTCATCAAGGAGTATGGCACGAAAGTACGCAACATGGGCTTCCACTCGCTAACAAGTACGGCTGCACCCACGATGCGCAACACGCTCAAAGTGGTCGTGGACAGGACAACCACGCTCAAGGAGGGCGACAATGTAGTACTCCGCCTGCTTGAGACTGCCAAGGTGCAGGGACTGCGCATTCCACGTCAAAGCCGACTCATAGCCATTGCCAAGATTGAAGGCAACCGTATGCACCTGCTTATCAAAAGCATTGAGGTGGACGGCCATATCATAGCCGTCAAGCTCTCGGCATACGACACGGAGGGACAGGAGGGGGTGATATACCAGGTTCGGAGGACATCAATGCGCTTAAGGAAGTCGGGGCGAACATCGGTGGCTCGATGGGAACCTCCTTTACCTTCGCTTCCTCTGCCAAAGACCAGATTATCTCCGAGGCTGCTCGTGGGGTGATGCAGGGTGCAAGTCAGCTGCTTCAGAAGAAACTGCGCACCGTAAAGGTAACGCTCAAAGGGGGCTATCGCCTTTTCTTGGTGCAGACAAAATAAACAATCAAGAATAACAAGTAAAACAATAACATCAAATCAACAGCAACAATGAAGAAACTTATTTTATCAATGGCTTTGCTCGCAACGATGGGAGCGACAGCCACTGCACAAGACCTCAACAACGGCACATCGCTTATGCCTAACCGTCCTCTCTCTTCGGGCGAACTCTTTCAAGGGATGAGCCGTGCCATTCCTAATGGGCGTGTCGTCATGCCCTACGGCTTGGACGTTACCTTTGACAAGACCGTGCATCTTATCTTCCCTTCTGCTATTCGTTATGTAGACTTAGGTTCGCAGAACATCATCGCAGGGAAGGCTGAGGATGCAGAGAACGTACTACGTGTAAAGGCTTCAGTGAAGGATTTTGAAACGGAGACAAATATGAGTGTCATCTGTGAGGACGGCTCTTTCTATGCTTTCAACGTGAAGTATGCCGATGAGCCGGAGAAGTTAAGTATCGAGATGAAGGACTTTCTTTCTCCTGTGGACGGACGACTGCCAAGCAATCGCTCTGATATTTACTTTAAGGAACTCGGCAATGAGTCTCCCGTACTCGTCAAACTGATGATGCAGACTATCTATCAGAATGACAGACGCTGCATTAAGCATATCGGTGCACAGCAGTTCGGCATGAAGTTCCTGCTTCGTGGCTTATATGCCCATAACGGCTTGCTGTATTTCCACACTCGTATGGAAAATGGCACGAATATGCCGTACTCAGTGGATTTTATCACCTTTAAGGTGGTAGATAAGAAGATGGCAAAGCGCACCGCCATACAAGAACAAGTATTACAGCCGCTTCGTGCTTATCATCAGGTGATGCAGGTAAAGGGCAAGGATAGCGAGCATTCCGTGTTCGTATTGGAGCAGTTTGCCCTCTCGGAGGACAAGCAGCTTGAAGTAACGCTCTATGAGCGAAGCGGAGGGCGCACGCTGTCTTTCTATGTAGGACAGAAAGACCTGTTGCTCGCCAAGAAGATTGACAACCTCAAACTCAAATGGTAGGTGCTATGAATAAGAATTTCATTTTATCGGCTTGCATGGCGGTGGCAATGACTTTCAGTCTGCCATCGCACGCGCAGCGACTCATTCCTAAGCAGAAAGGGATAGAAGTCGTAGGGAGTGTTCCCCTTATCAAAGGCGAGAAGCTCTTAGCCAAGGATAACTTCGGCGTTGGCGTATCACTTACCCGCTACTTGAAACGAGAGAACTACTCCTTTGTAGGAGTTGAGTATGAACAGCAGAATATGTCGTACCGAGATTATAACGTAAAACTCAAGGATGCACTTTTGCAGGTGGGCTATATGCAGCCTGTTCTCTCCGACAGAGGTAAGAATGTATTGCTTTATGGTGGCATATCCGCCTTGGGTGGCTATGAGCAGCTGAACGAGGACAAGACACTATTGCCTGATGGGGCAACACTGCTCGACCGCTCCCGCTTTGTCTATGGTGGTGCCGTGCATGGTTCGGTGGAAGTGTTCCTTACGGACAGGCTTCTGTTTCTTGTCAAGGCACAAGGGCGGTTGCTCTTCGGCTCTGATGTACATCCTTTCCGTCCTGCACTCTCGGCAGGACTTAGGTTTAATCTTTAAGCAAGAAGAAAAATGAAAAAGAAGATATTAAGTTCGATATGGGTAATGGGCGTACTTGCCCTTGCCGTGTTTTGCCTATCTGCTTGTGATAGGGAATTGGATGTGGAGCAGTCTTATCCGTTCACTGTCGAGACGATGCCCGTTCAGAAGGACATCGTCAAGGGACAGACGGCAGAGATACGCTGCACGCTCAAGCGAGGAGGCGACTTTGCCGACACACGCTACACCATCCGATACTTCCAGCCCGACGGCAAGGGAACACTGAAAATGGACGATAGAATAGTGTTCAAGCCCAACGACCGCTATCCGCTCACAAAGGACGTTTTCCGTCTGTACTACACCTCGCTCTCCACCGACCGCCAGACGATTGACGTGTACGTGGAGGACAGTTTCGGTAAGATGCAGCAACTGACTTTCAGTTTCAACAACGAAAAGGCGGAGGAAAGGGGAAAGACCACCGCAGTAGTAAACAGAGCCTTGAACGATGCGAACAGCTAAACGCTTTGCTTTTTTCTGTATAATGTGCTTGCTCTGCCAGCCGCTCCTTGCCCAGCGCAGGGTACGGTTGGCAGACTTGCCTCCTTTTGAGCGCGCCGTGGTGGTCGTGAAATACTTCGAGGGGCTACACGGAAAAGGTTGCTATCCGTATGTAGGCTATGGGCATCAGCTGCAACCTGGAGAGCACTTCTCTTCCAATATGACGGAACGGCAAGCGGACTCGCTGCTTCGTGCCGATCTTTGGAAATGTTTTGAACACTTCAAAGGATATGGCAAGGATGCGCTGCTACTGACTTTGCTTGCCTACAATGTGGGCGTGGGGCGACTGCTCGGTTATGGCAAGCACCCCAAGAGTCGATTGCTGAAAAAGATAGAGGCTGGAGACAGGAACATCTATCACGAGTATGTCTCGTTCTGCCGATATAGGGGCAAGGTCTTAAAAGGATTGGTGAAACGAAGGCAAGTGGAGTTTGCCTTGTTCTTTAATAAGTAAACAAGTTCATGAGGGTGGAGTGCCATAGTCTTTTCGTTATAACTCCTCTGGAAGATGATAAACTTTTTCACTCTTTATGTGCAGAATACTCAAAGCATCTTTCATCCATTTATGTAGTCTTGGATTATTCTGTTGTGGTCTAATTGCCGTATATACTTCAATAGCATCTTTATGATTCGAAAGAAATATTCCAAAGCTTGCAATAATAGACTTCGTATCAGCCCCTGAATTTAATACAATTTTCTGTCCCTCTTTTTCGAGAACGAATATGGCAGTATTCCAATCTTCTTCGTTCTCGGAGTCGGTTAGTTTGTATCCTGCTTTTATGTAGTCCTCTTTTAAACTATGAATTCTTTTACTTTTACCAGAGCCTTTTACACCCTCAATAAGAAATACGTCTGTCATAACTGTCAAAAAATTATGTAAAACCATTTCTTTCCTAAGTGCAAAGACTATGCCAAAAGTAAACTCGTTTTATGGTTTATCATTGGGAAAGTTTTACATAGCGACTTTCTTTTGCTTCTTTGCTTTGGTCGCCTGCCTGTTCAAAGACAAAGAAAAGAAGCCACGCAAATTTTCGGTTTGCGTGGCTCTTGGTTTTATAAAAGCTGTTTTTTTACACATTTGTTATTCTGTCTATTCGTCTGTTAGGGTGTTTGTCGAAAGCCCAATTTATCTCATCATCGGGTAGGGTGCTGTAAATACTTCCACCCATGACCAACCCACAATGTTGCAGGACTTTCTGCCGTGCTTCCTCCTTGCTCTCTGCAACAACATCGAATACGCCATCGAAAACATATTGCGTATATACCAAAAATCTCTGTTTCATCTTCGCAATCTTAAAATTCAACCTTTAATAATCTGTGTTCCTTTGGCTCTCCATTGGATAATTTGCGATGTTTAAGCCAAAAGTGATGTGCACCATAGCCGTATGCAAAGAACTTGACAAGTTCCGTTTCTTCGGCTATTTTATTGATTGCCGACCTTAACTCTTCCTTGTTTTCGGACAGGGTTATCGCATTGATAACCCTGATGAGTATGTGTGGTATCTCGTCCGCACTGTTATAGATAATGTTTTCAATCTCTGTTTTCATATCTGTGTCTATTTAATTGTTTGTTTTATGCAGTAGCTTTCATCCGCTGGCTGATTAGCCTACGATTGGCATTGACAAGGTTTACTATCTGTTCGTGGTACTCGGTATTCTTGTTGCACACTCCACGACTTTGCACCACCTCAAATGATTTCAGTGATACCTCTATTGTTTCTATCCGCTTGCCCTCAATGGTAGCCGACAGGATTAGTGAGTCCTCTTTAAGATAATATTCGTTGGAGAATACGCAATGGTGCATGGTCGCTCCCTCCTCCAAATGTTCACGCACGCTCTCCAATACGTGGACTTGGATTGTGCCGTCCGTGAAATGGATACCGAAGAATTTGGATTTGAGTTCCTTGAAACGTTTTTCGTCTTCCATAGCCTTCTTTTGCTTCTGTTGTATCTCCTCCCTTTCACGCAATCTGAGGAGTTCATTGTGTCTGCGGTCGTGTTCGGATTTGAGGTGGGTGGGGCAAAGAAACTTCGGGCTGTGAATGTCTTTGCCCAACCTGCGGAGTGTGTCTGCATAGTCGCACCAAAGGGAAATGTCTGTTATCTCATATCCATTACGGTTGGCTATCTTGTAGGACTGCCAATAATTGTCGAAGTTTCGAGGAGTATTGAGAAAATAGCGTAAATGTTCAAACCGTTCTGCTTTCATCAATGTTTCTGCACGGCTGTCAGAAAGCAAGGCAGGAATGAGTGTTGTCGGGGGTATTTCGTGAAAATAATCCTTGAAACCATTTCGGCGGAGCGTGTCTGATACTTTGAACTTCGGATATATCTGCGAATAGGCTGCATATCGGTAGGCTTCGTTGTCGTTACGGATAGCCATAGGGGTATAGTAAGAAAAGGTATCAACATATCTGCCCAATGTGCGTGGAATGGCAACAATGGCTTGCCGTCCTTGTGCGTTCCACCAATACTGACCGATTTCAAGCACATAGTGTCCAGCCTTGCAGCCTTTCTCCATTTCAGCCACGAGGAGGAACATCCGCAACACTTGGTATTCTCCGCAAGCGGTAAGTGTCGTGAAATAGTGCTTTTGCTGCAATTTCCTTTGGAATGTGTCCTTGACCTGCAACTTTGCCCTGCAATGAGGGCAAGTGCAAGTTTTTCTATGTTTGTTCAGTGTCCAACTATGTCCACAGTCCATACAAGTGGTGCGACCTTTGGGCAAACGGTAGGCAAAGTGGTTGATGCACTCACGGAATGCCCATCTGCTTTGTGTCTTGGTTATCGGGCGAAGGTTCTTGCTCTCGGTAAGGACTGCCTTCTCAAATTTGTTTCTCGGTTTCATAGGCTTAAAAATCAAATAGTGATGGTTGTACTTGGGTTGCTATGTTCTCGGTCTTTTTAACTCGTGCGTTACGGCTCTGTATTTTGGCAAGTTCCTCACGCTGATATTGCTTAATGGCTTCCTGCCTTGCTTCGGCTTTTTCTTCCTCTGTGAGTTCTACCATGTGATTGACCATTACTTGGCAATTGGTAGGCTTGCCAATCTCTAAATTGTCCTCATCATAGTAGTGAACAGCCATAGAGAAGATTTCATCATCATCAAAGCCGTTGCAACCGCTTTTCTGCACTTCATTAAGAATGTAGGTGATGCACTCCTCGATATTCTTGTTAGGTTTCATCAAGTTAGGGGCAAACAAGGGGTCTGTCATAGCACGCTGATTAAGATACTCGGCTATTGTCCGTGTGAAATGTTCTGTTCCTTTCATATTGCTTAGTATTTTGGAATTTCTACTATTTGATTGATGCGCCCATATAGGTAGGCTCTTAGGCTGGTGCGGTCGGGTGCGTAATACTCTGTCCATTGTCCGTATTGATTGACAAGATATTTCTTCAGTACATCAAAGAAGTCAAAGCGATAGCCTTGCAGGGGTACGGCTGTTCGGAAAAAGGTGTTTGAGTTTACCGCTTCACATAGCCAATTCTTTTCCTCACGGCTCATACACTCTCCACGATTGAGTTTCACACGCAGGAGATATATTTTGCTGTTACAAAGGCTCTCCAAAGGGGAAACGTCCCACTGCACAAACTTCGTAGCCACTACTTGCTCCCTCTTTTCAGCCACAGGGTTAATGCGGTAATGAGAGGAGGAGCTATATCCTTTTCTGTTCATCGAAGATGTTGTATTTACTTTTTGCTTATCCATAGCGACATTTTTTTTATGCGTCCAAAGATCGGAGTATGCTGATTCCTTTTTGTAGCAAAATAGAGGTAGCTGGGCAGGCTTGCACAAGGTTTTGGCGGAAAATACTACCCGTAGGTGTGGAGATTTTCCAGACAAACCAAGCGGCATAGACCTTTTGAAAGCCACAAGCCCCGTACTACCTTTGCGGATAAAAAGGGAGCAGCATCCGTCTTCTTGTTATCGCATATCGTGGAGCATCGGAAAAGAAGCAAAAGTGCAACGCTCGTAGTAGAATAAAGAAAAGGTGGCTATCTCAAAATGCGAGATAACCACCTGATGAAATAAAACGAAGGTTTTACAGAGTTGTGCTTCTCAAAGCACGCAGAGCAGGATGGCACAGACAATCGCCAGCCAGAAGAGAATGCTCAGCAGCGTAAATGCCACTTTCAGAATTACCCTGACTATAAAGCGTAGTATCAGAAAACCTGCAATAACTGACACGACAGTTACGACCTGTGGCGTTACTATCTTCGAGATAAGCCAAATGGCGCCGATAACGATGGAAAGCAGGATTGCGAGTTCGATGAAGCGTGTCCAACCGAAGCGGCGGACTTGCTTGGGAGAAGTCGGCTGCTGCTTGTCATTATCGGTTTTGTTCGATGCGTCTACCTTGATGAAGGCAGGTGTGTGAACGTCTTGATTCATGATGATTGTATTCATATAGGAGCTTTTTATAGTTTCAAGAGCAGTTACAAGATGCGCAGACTACACAAAGACAAGTGTTTGAAAAAACTCTTGGCGTGTGGAGTGGAGCGTTTATCTTGGCTCTTGACACTACAAAAGCTCCAGATGGTGCTACATCAAGTCATGTTCTCACCGCCTATCGTTGGCAGACCATTGACCTCTATGAGCAGAACGATTGTTCCTGTCAGTTCGGTGTAGAGTTTCTCATACTCTGGTGTTGCGCCAAAGTCGTCAGTCAGCTCATACTTGTCGAAAACGCTTTGCACAGCCTTATTCTTCAGAAGCATTGGTGTTAGTCTTTCGGGGAGCGGAGAGGGCAGTTCCTTCTCAAACTCATTCTCCAAGACAGATACAAGTGTGTCATACTTGGAAAAATGAAGTCCTTGATGCAAGACTTCACTTGCCATGGTTTCCGCCTCTGGGTGAGAAAAACCTTGTGCTATTGCATCGCAGTAGGTGGTAAGGGCTTCATCGGCTCTTGACGTTATGAATGGTTTATCACCCAGCATTTCGGGGAAATGCTCACTGAGGTAGTTCTCTAACTTCAAACGGAAGTAAGAAAGCTCTTTCTTTGTTGTTGTCATAATCTTCTTGGTTTAGGGTTTTACATTATTTTGAGTTGATGCCCATAGCAACATTGAACTTGTCTAACTTGCCAGCCAATTGTTCCATATCGTGTTCTATCTTCTTATTGGTTATACGGGCATAAATTTGTGTAGTTTTAATGTTGGTATGCCCCAACATCTTCGATACACTTTCCATAGGAACACCCTTGCTGAGCGACATGGTTGCAAACGTATGTCGGGCAAGATGGAAGGTCAGATTCTTCTTGATGCCACAAATGTCGGCAATTTCTTTCAAATATGCGTTGGTTTTCTGATTCGTTAGGATGGGAAATAGTTTGCCGTCCCGATAGGTCTTATGACTGTACTTGGCAATGATACTCTTGGGAATGTCAAGCAATAAAACATTTGTCTCCACATTTGTTTTCTGTCTCTTGGTCATAATCCACTGCTTATCATCAAGTGTTACGATATTGTCTGGTGTGAGATTGGAAACATCAATATATGCTAGACCTGTGAAACATGAAAAGATGAAAACATCCCTTACTAACTCTAAGCGTTGAATAGCAATTTCCTTGTTGGCTATCTTCATAATTTCCTCATCCGTGAGAAAACCTCGATTGACAGGCTCCAAGTGAAAACGATGATTGAGGAAGGGGTCGTGAAGAAGATAACCACGTTTTTGAGCATAGATAGTTACGGTCTTGAGTGCCTTCATCTTCTTGACTGATGTGTTGTAAGCGCAACCTGCCACTGTACTCAGATATAACTCAAAATCCTGTACCACGGATGGTGTGAACTCTGTCAGTCCTACATCCTTTCTTCCATACTTATGAATAAGGAATTCTGCGAAATGCCTTCTTAAAACGCTGTACTTTTGTAGGCTGTCTTTGCTGATGGTGTGTCCGACGCGTTGCCTGATGTCTTCGTTGAATCTGTCGAATACAGGGAGGAAAGTTGTATACTCTCTGTCTTTTCCCACAAAATAAGATCGGATTTTCTCCAATGACAGGGAGGAGTCGTCCTCAAATTTGTGATAGATGTTATTCAGTGTAGCAGAAATAGAGTCCAATGCGGCATTGGCGGATAAAGCTTCAGCCGTCCGACCTTTGAGCCGACTTGTGGCATTGTTCCATACTGTCTTGTCCACGAATATTTTCGTAGATCCGAAATTAGCCATCTCTCCGTTAAGGAATACTCGGAGCATTACAGGCGACTTTCCTTCTTTGTTCTCATAGTTTGAACGTAGGTAGAAGGACACCTTGAAATTTGTTCTCATAATGCATCATTCTTTTGTGTAGCACTCGGCTGCAAAGTTAATACTTAATACATTGAAAAAGAAAGAGTTGATGCCGTCAATATGGTATTCAAAATCCCGTCATTGCTACATTTTTTATTGCTACAATTTTTGTGTAGCAGTTTATGTAGCAGAATTTGACCGAATGATGATTGTCAAAACATAGGGTTATGCCGTCAGGCGATAGAGGTATATACAAAGAAAAATCGTTGTAAAACCTTGATTTTACAACGATTAGCAAATTTTTGAAGGCTAAATTGACAACCTTTGTGAAGTCCTTTTGAAGCCTATTTGCGGAGAGAGAGGGATTAAGACTTCTATACAAAATAATTAAACATTATTATCAAAAGTAATCACAAGATTCTGATTATTAGTAAATTGATGATAAGATTTGAAATGAATTTATTTTATTGATAATAGAAGTTCTAATACTCCGATAAAAAAAAGTGGGTCAAGCGGTGGGTCAAAGAAAAGGGTTCAAAAAATCCGTGTTAACAAAATTATGGAAAAACATCGAAAATAATTTTTTACAAAATTAAAAAAGTGGGTCAAAAGAGGATTAATAGCTGATTGATTTGATTAACTTTGAAATAAAAGTTATCAGATATGATCATTAAGCGAACGATAAAATTCTCAATCCAAAACCAACGTAACGCTGGTAGCAGACTTCGTATGCGAGTGTCATTCAATGGGTGCAGGGTGGATTTTCAAACAGGGATTATATTGAATAAGGAGTATTGGGATGACTTACAACAGCGTGTTTTGCCCTTAAACTCTAATGCTGCCCTTGCTACAGACCTGAATGATCAGCTTTCACAGATGCAGACAGATATGATAGCAGTATTTCGTGAATATGAACTAAGAAATGTGATGCCATCTATTTCTGAACTTCGAAATTCATACAATAAACAGGTCGCTTCACACTCCCCAACAAGGGAACAGAATGACGACAAAAGTGGTACTCTTAATGTGCAACAAGTAGATAAAAAAGAGCCAAAGACAAAAAAGAAAGGATTATGGGCATACTTTGATGAATTTGTCAAAGTCAATGGAAAGTTGAACGACTGGACAGATGCAACTCACGAAAAGTTTGCAGCACTTCGAAATCATCTATTTGGCTTTGACCCAAAACTAACATTTGAAAAATTTGATGAAGATGGCATAGCTAATTTCATTGAGTATCTTGGCAAGAAAAGTATGAAGAATAGTACAATCAATAAGCAACTTAGTTTTCTAAGGTGGTTTTTGCGCTGGTGCTATGATAAAGGTTATCATGCTAATCGTACATTTGAATACTACAAGCCAAAGTTGAAAAATGCAGCTAAGCGTGTTGTCTTCTTGACAGCAGAAGAACTGAATACGCTCGAAACGTATCAGATTCCTGCTAAAAACGTAGCTCTTGGCCCAATTCGTGATGTATTCCTTTTCACCTGCTATACAGGCTTACGCTATTCGGATGCTTGTAACCTTACCTGGGACGACATTCACAATGGTAAGATAGAGATAGTAACAGTTAAAACATCTGACCGTATTCTTATCGAAATCAATTCGAAAGCACAAGCTATACTGGATAAGTACAATGAGTTTCATCTTCCAGGGAAGAAAGTATTACCAGTAGTAAGCAATCAAAAAATGAATAAACATCTACACTCTCTCTGTAAGCTTGCAGGTATCGACGAGCCTATTAAGACGACACACTATGAAGGAAATAAGCGTATTGACGATGTGCAGCCTAAATACGAACTTATTGGTACCCATTGTGGACGACGTACATTCATTTGTACGGCATTGGCTAAAGGCATACCGCCTAGTGTAGTAATGAAATGGACTGGGCATAGCGATTATAAAGCAATGAAGCCTTATATTGATATTGCCGATGAGGTGAAATCTGAATATATGAAGCAATTCGACGAGTAAAAAAATCAGCAAAACATTTGGTATGAAATAATATTTATTATCTTTGTAATGTCGTTTCGATGCACTTTAATACATTTGTCGACTAGGTAGATAGTTTTCTTCCCGGCACTCTTTAATACAATTCTCGGCACGACCAGCAGCCTTTATTTTTTAGGCTATCACTATGTATTAACGTATTAAAGTGTAAAATATGGAATTATCAGAATCATTCTTACAAACACCATTGGCACAATTGTCTGTTAAGGATTTCGTCAGTCTTTTGAAAGAATACCAAGGCAGCTATAAAACATCATCAGAACAGTTGTTCGATGAAGAATCATGGGTGTCTGGATATAAAAATCTTGCTAAATATCTTCATTGTAGTGTCCCTACGGTCTGTCGTCTTGTAAAGAGTGGCAAAATCGATCCTGCCATCAGAAGGATAGGTGCCACCTGTTGGTTTGACAAAAATAAGATACGAGATTTAATGAAGGTATGAGACATGAAGAAATTCTTTAAATCAATAAATTTAGTAGAATGGCTCCAGATTAGAAAAAAAAGGAATTATCAGTTCCAGACTACTAAATGCAGAATAAATTCTTGGCAGCAGTTTTCAGATACTATGTCACTATTGGCTATCGTTGCTGGTGTCATAACTATCATTACTAAAAGAATAAACAAAAAAGTGAATTAGAGATATAACTTATGCTTTAGCAACCATATTCACGTCAGACCGCAACAAGGATGAATAAACTTATCAAAAGAAGGTATAATTTGGTATATTGTTTGAGAAAGAAGGGAGTCAGATGCCTGTCCAAGGAGCGAATTATATTCTTTCCTTACAATCAAAATCCAAACACAATCAGACAGATAAGTTGCTTGTGTCGAGAATATCACTTCCATGTTCAATTAGAACTTCCATAACACATTTTGAATAAAAATAGTAAAGAACGATAAATAGGAGAAATAATATGCCCATCAAACCCGAAAATAAATTACGCTACCCGAGTAACTGGAAACAGATTAGAACTTCCATTCTTGAGCGTGCGCACAATTGCTGTGAGTTCAGTGGCGTGGAAAACCATACCTATCGCTACAACGAGCGCACGAAACATATGGCAAGGATTGTCTTGACGATAGCTCACCTTGACCATACTCCAGAGCATTGTAGCCCTGAAAATCTCCGTGCTTTATGCCAACGGTGTCACAATCGTTATGATGCAGAACATCGGAAAGAAACTCGATTGAATAGATAAAAAGAAGGAACTATGACACGAGAAAATCTGTTTTTAAGACTAAGGGAAGAGGGAATAATCTTCAACGAAGACATGATCACGGAAGTTTTCGATTATATGCGAGAGAACTTGTACGGTGACGAGGTTCTTGACGTGATTGCTGATTAATAATAAGTTACTATGTTTGCAAAGGCTAACACACGGAGACAAGTCGGATGCCGCTCTTCGGAGGCTTCGCGCCTCCGG
>NZ_QFFX01000031.1:0-33143 GCF_023522295.1 Prevotella sp. TCVGH
AGAATTTAAAAGTATTCTCACCTTAGTTCTTTTCTAATGAATTGAACGGTTCGTAAAACTTGTTACCTATGTATTTACGCTTCAAGAAAACTTGTTAACTCGTCGCCTCATCAACTCGTTTCCTAAAAAGCAATACATGCTTCTTGTACTACTTCTGTCTTATGTAAATCTTTTTCAAAGAACGCTTCTTTTTTGCAAACGCAATTTTTAGTGCGAAAGCGGATGCAAAGATAACACAAAAGAAGTTACCCTCCAAATAATTTCTATGAAAAAGAAGGAATTCTTGCGTTTTTAACTTTTGTTCACTAAACTTTATTCGTTTTGAACGACTTTACCTTATTATATATAGGTCTGTCTAAAGTGCTTAAAGTATCAAAAGTGTAAAGAAAAAGGAAAGAAATTGTATTCGCATAGCAACCGTAAGATTAGAAAAGATGCACGTTATCTTCTTTTCATTTCAGAAGCTAACAAACTTTCTAAATCTTCAGCAGACAATCTGAGTCTAAACTCCCCGTTCATAGCAACACTTATTCGTCCAGTTTCCTCTGACACGACAACAGCAATCGCATCACTACTTTGAGACACACCCATAGCTGCTCTATGTCGTAAGCCCAATTCCTTAGGGATATTCAAGTCATGAGAGACGGGTAAGATACAACCAGCAGCCTTTATGCGTCTATTTGAAATAATCATTGCGCCATCATGCAAAGGTGAATTTTTAAAGAAAATGTTTTCAATGAGCCGCTGGTTTACCCTCGCATCAATAAAATCGCCCGTTTCTACAATTTCTCCTAACGAAATAGAGCGCTCAATCACAATTAAAGCTCCTACTCGACCTTTCGCCATGCTCATACAGGAAAGCACAATAGGCACAATTGTCTCTTTATCCTCTTCGTCATTCTCATGATTGGCAGTAAAAAACTTTGAGAGAGCTTGAAATCTCTGGTGAGCACCTAACTGATATAAAAAACGACGAATTTCTTCTTGAAATAAAATAATGAGACCGATAACACCTACGCTCACCAATTTATCCATGATAGAACCAAGCAATCGCATTTCAAGCACTTGACTGACAAAAAGCCAAATAAGGATAAAGAACAAGATACCTATAAAAACATTGAGTGACCTGCTCTCTTTCATTAACCGATAAACATAATAGAGCATCAGTGCCACTAAGACAATATCAATGATATCTTTAATACCTATATCGAAAGGAATCATATTTTGAGTTTATGAGTTGATAAGTTTTTTAGTTGACGAGTTGACGAGTTAACCAGTTGAGAGTTCACCAGTTGAGAGTTCTGCAACCCAAAAGGCTAACTACTCCCCTCCCTTTCGGGGAGGGGTTGGGGGTGAGGCCATTGAGGTAAGTCCGTTGTGTTAGTGAGGCTATCATACACTTTGCATTTTTTCGTAAATCTTACAAGCCTCAACCGCCTCTTTGACGTCATGTACTCGCAAAATAGTGGCACCTTTTTGCAAAGCAAGGGTATTTAACACCGTAGTGCCATTGAGCGAAGTCGTCGGGTCTCCACCCAAAAATTTATATATCATGCTCTTTCGGGAGATGCCAACTAATATCGGTAAATCAAGTACTTGTAAATCCTCCATCCTTCGGTATAAAACATAGTTGTCGTCTAATGTTTTCCCAAATCCAAAACCTGGATCCAAAATAATGTCTTTTGCTCCCAACGCATACAATTCTTGTACTTCACCAGCAAATGAGATGAGCATATCACGCAAGTTCGATTTTACAGACATTAATATATAAGGAACTTGCAGCTGCGCAACGGTTTGAAACATACTCTGCTCTTCGTGGATAGGGGTGTTGACAATACCCGTGATGCCCCCTTCCGAGACATCATTAATGATATCTGCTCCCCACTCTTCTATACATCTTCGAGCTACCGCTGGTCGATAGGTGTCTACCGACACGATGGCCTCTGGCTGCTCACGTCTAACGATGCTTAATGCACGTTTCAGCCTATCCATCTCCTCTTCTTGGGTTACTTCAAAAGCACCACCTGGTCGTGTCGAGAAAGCTCCCACATCAATCATAGTACCCCCTTCTTCAATAATCTCATTGGCTCGATTAGCGATTTCAACCTCTGTCTGCTTTCTACTCCCTTGATAAAAGGAGTCTGGTGTCACATTGAGGATACCCATAACTTGTGGGCGGGACAGGTCTACCAACTTGCCTCGAACATTCATTGTATAAGTTTTCTTTTTCATCTTTTTCATAGATTTTTCCCTGCGAGGCTACCAAAATACATCATCCACTTCTTGAAGATAGGTGTAGGTTCCAGTCCTCTTTGCAAATTTAGATAAAATTTCCAAATTATAAGGCAGTGTGATAAAGAAAGTACTTTTTTCTTGAAAATAAAGGTTTGACACACAAAAAAAACAACAAAGAAAGTCATACCATTTTTGCGATTGAGAAAGATTCTGACAAAATAAATCGTATCAAATAGATCCGGACAAGACTCAACGCCCTGCCCGGATCACCTAAACTAAATACACATCGTAATGAGGAAAGTTTAGTAGTCAAAATCTTCTGGATCCCAAAGATTGTACTGATGATATCCGTTGTCTGTAAAATCCTCAAGCTGCTCTTCTTCTACTTCAAAATCAAACTGCTTGCTATCCGCATGGTCATGATAACTTCCTTGCATCAATTGCCCATAACAAGTGTTGACGGATATAATTCCCGGTGCTATATATTGTTTTTTCATGACGATTTCCTCCTTAACTATTTTACGATGATTTTCTTTCCGTTCACTACATAAAATCCACCTGGCAGGGTCACGGTCTGTGTCTCTCCTCTATGAAGACTTACTGACCATACCACCACGCCACTGGTGCTATACACTTTCACCACAGTTGCTTCTCTTGCCATAGCCGTTATGGTTCCCTGTCCTGGGATAATAGCCAAATCAGGTTCTGTATTGATGTCAGTGATACTGGTTGGCATATTGTCATCATCACCGAAAACGGTTCTGAAAGAGAACATTTTAGCAGGTGCTCCCGCAGAGCTATACTCGTAAAATGCGCGGAATGGATATACATAAACATACGGGAATTCTGGCCGTAGATTGGTGGAGCTCAAATACATGTTCTTCGCAAAATAGAACACTTTCTTTGCAGCCCTGTCGATTTTCTTTCCAGCATACGAACCGTAGTTATGAAAGTTATAAGTCGTAGCACCTATCTTGCCTGTGGCGGTCTCACCACTGAATGTGTATTCAGTAGCATTCATCGCACTTCCTTTCGTTGCCATGATGTCAGAACCTTTCTGTTTGGCTGTGAACGAGATGTTCGCATCCGTAGGAGCCGTCGTCACCTCTACCATGTATGGCACGTTAGCTTCCGTATGCGTTCCTGTAATCAGGTCGAACTTTGCCTTACCGCGATAGCTCAGGGCAGATGCGTACTCTCCATCTTCCAATGCCAGACAGTTGTCGGGTGTCATCTTGCTTACCTTGAACGAGCACAGCCCATCCTCGTTGGTATGAACCCCATCTGTAACCTCCAAGGTAAATGGGAGAACCACCGTTGCGTAGGCCACCTTGCCATTGGCAGGAATGGTAATCTCACGCGTATAACTTGCGTAGTTTTCTGCTGGAACAGTTATCTTGTAAGGTGCATAGAAAGGCTGACGGTCGGTTATCACGATGTTCTTGCATGCTCGATAGTCTCCGCTCTTTGTCTTCTGTACATAGTTATCCATTTGGTAGCAGGTACGCTCTGGGAAGTAGATGAGGCAGTTGGGATTGAGCAGCGCCTTCATCGCGTTCATCTCGCTGGCTTCAGGGATATGCACGGAGTATAGGTTGGTATAGTCCAAATAGAGAACTTGCATGCCCGTGGCTCCAACGCCCGCAATATGCTTTTCTGGATTGCCATAAAGCTCATCTTTCAGGGCCTGCTTCATCATCGGAACGGTTAGGTAAGCTCTGCCAGCAGGAATTTCATCGCCCGTTATCGCATCCAGCGCCTTGAATTCGCCACCATACATAGGCAGTTCGGTATCATTGCCGTCACGGTTATAGCAGGTCTTGTCATAAATCTTAGTCAGCACACACTTAGCCACATAGTCCTTTGTTTCCAGCTTCAAATCCATGAGATAATAAGCATAGTAACGATGTTCCATGGCTGTGGTTGGCGCAACGTTCCATCGGGTTTCATCGGCAGTAAACAAGTAGCAGGGCTTTCCTTCACCCACCTTGATCACGATGTCTTCAGAAAAACTGCCTCCCTGAGCCAAATAGAGATTCTCCGAGTAAGGATATTCCTGCAACTGCGTTGTGCTGCCCGAGATATTTGTGTTGCTCAGCTCATCAATATTGCTGTATTTGAATGCCTGATTTCCACACATAGATGTAGCAATCTTGTCAGAAGCAGGCTCGTTGCCAGTGGTACTATACTGTTGTCCGTCGGTATCGTTGTAGTATTTTGACTTCACAAAGAAGTAGCGGGCATGGCGTGGGTCTGTCTGTTGATAGGTCTCATCACCATATTTGCTGTACAGGTTCTCGAATGTGAAGCGGCACTTCTGCTCCCCTCCTCCAAAGAAATCTTGCGGCACATAGAAGACAAACTTGCCACCAGACACCTGGAAGTCATTACTCGTGAACTGTTGCATCAGTGTAGGACCGCTCGCTGCCAACGAGTGGCAGATGATGTCAATGTTGTTGATGAACGGATTGAGCGCCTCAAGAGTTAGCTCGAAAGTAAGCAGCGCCTTGGTATCTGGGGCAAGTCCCTCTATAGAGAACTTAATGGCGTCGTTGTTCAAGCCTGTCAGCACCACTGTCCCGTCAGCTCCACTGTTTACGGTTCGTGTCTCTGCAATCTCGCCCTTGTTTGTACTGTACACCTTCAGTGTGTAAGGCGATGGTGTGAAGGCTGGGTTGCGTACACTATTACCTTTATATCTTATGCTTCGTGCTGGAGCTGCCTTCCCGTAATGATACTTAATCTTGGCGCCAGTGATGCGATAGCCCAGAGGCACCGCAATGCCATTCTGTGTGACAGTAGCGGTTGGCGACTCTATATAATAGGTATTATTGCCTAAGGCATAGTATAGCTGTCCGCCATTCTGCAAGGCTTGGATACTTCCAGTTCCTGAGGTTGTGGGCAGCTTCTTGTCAGTAGTTACAGCATCCTCCTGATAGAGCCTGTTGCTGGCCTTGAGTTCCTCTACATTCTGGTAATCGTAGCTATAAAAGGTTTTTCCATTTTTGGTATGAGGTTTTATCTCCCCCAAATCCAACTTACCTGTATTGAACAGAGACCCTATCATGTTCACGCCTTGGCTGACGATGTCGGCAGGCGAGCCTGGTGTCACCTTGGCATCGAAAGCACCTTCGGCTGTAAAATAAAGTTCGCACGACTTCAAAGTAACGCCATAGAACCCCGAAACAGTATGATGCAGCAAGAAATAAAGGTTGTTGTCCATATCTGTTTCATTCTTACTGGTGCGCTCTATGACGTACTCTTTCGTATCGTTGGTTCCTGGCATGTTTCCCGTGGTGGCCTTGGACTGATTGAAATCGAAGTCGCGGCCCGTTTCATAAAGCTGTTTGTCGATTTCAGCCAACTTCAAGTTGCTGATGGTCTTACCATTAACATTATTCAAGAACACCATGCGGTATCCCGTGAACCGATAACCTTTAGGCAGGGAGATACACATGTGCAACTCTGTCGTCAACGGTTGCCCAGAAACGACAACGTACTTATCTTGTGACGTATCCAGAATGATATCGCCTGCTGGATCTGTCAGCACGCCACTTTCAGAGATGTCGCCCTTGTCGGAAACGGTAAGCGTCAGCGGCAACTGCTCATGCCTCCACAGCGAGCTCCAACCTCTTTCAAAACCTAACTCACCTTCATAGGTGAGACCAGCGACCAATTTTCCCGTTGAAGGGCTGATGGCCACATTCTGTGCTACTGCTTGAGTAACATTCAATTGGCATATCCATATACCAATGAATAAAGCTAAAATTTTCCTCATACTGTTTGTTTTTAGCAGAACTCCAATTGTCGTCCTGGGTGTGATTATTATGATTTGATTTGTGCCAAGCACTTTTCATGTGGCAAAATTAAACAGTATAGGAACAGGTAGGTAGGACTATTCTGCCTTAATATAGGAATTATCTAACATAATGCTTGATAACTTTTAGGACTTTTCGTCCAAAAGAAAAACGCAACTCACTTGTTTTCAATGAACTAAAAGTCCTAATGACATAAAAAGCGCACCTTTCAAAAAGATACGCTTTCATAAAAAAATTACGAGCAACTTGTCACTTTTTTAAGATGGCAATCGACGATATTGTGACGGCATCACACCATATTTTTTCTTGAATACTCGTGAGAAATAGGCAAAATCTTCAAATCCACATTTCAATGCAATTTCTCCGATACTCATATTTGGCTCTACTTGTAACATGCGTTGTGCTTTTTCCAATCTAATCTTTTGAATATAAGCACTTGGATTTTCACCGGTGATAGCCACAGTTTTTGACCTTAATTGTTTGGGAGTCATGCACAAGTCGGCTGCTACCGATTCCACGCTTACCGTTCCGTTGTTCATGTGAACATATACATAATCAATGAATTTGTGTAAGAACTCCTTATCCAACTTGTTCAGAGCCGTCATGTTATTGACATGCACATTTGACGAGAGTGCATATTTTTCACGCATTACCTCCCTTTGCTTAATCAGGTTTCTAATTCTCAACTTTAACTCGTCTGCACTAAACGGTTTTACAAGATAGGCATCGGCTCCAGCCTCTAATCCTTTTAATCTGTCAGCATCGGTACTGCGCGCTGTAATCATAATCACCGGAATGTGATTCAACACCTCGGACATTTTGATTTCACGGCACATTTCCAACCCATCTTTTCGTGGCATGAGCAAATCGGTGAGAATCAAATCGGGCATCAAACTTAAAGCCTTCTCCAGTCCTTCTACACCATCATGAGCAAAATACAATTGATATTCATGCCCTATCTGCATGCCGATATATCTTGCCACATCGGCATTGTCTTCCACCACCAACACCGACACAGCGTTCTCATGAGTTGTTTCTGGTTCTTCGATAGATTCTTCTGGCACTTGATTGTAGTTAGGTTTCTCTTGTTCGTACGCCTCAATAGGCTTGATAACAGCATCCTGACGGGTAGCTTTTAAGGGCAAGCTCACCGTAAAGGTAGTACCCACTCCCACTTCACTTTCTACCTCAATTGTTCCCTTCATTGCCTCCACAAGTTGCTTCGTCAATGCCAAGCCCACGCCCGAGCCAACATCTGCCGACGGATTTTGTGCTTGGTAAAACAGGTCAAATATAAAAGGTAAGTCGTCTGATGGAATTCCTTGTCCGTTATCTCTCACCACCAGTTTCAGTTTATCTTTTTCTACTTCCACAGTTGCTCTCACCATTCCATGTTGTGGTGTAAACTTAATCGCATTTGACAGTAAGTTACGCACAATCTTGGTGAGATAGCTGGGTATAAAGTCCATCATCACAGTAGATTGCTTAGCAGTAAACAAAAATTCTATATTTTTATCTTGTGCCAATATTTGATGACACTCTGCCAGCATCCTTATATAAGTTACCGCATCCCCATGTCGATACAGCGGTTGATTCACAACCGACCTTTCCTTCGCTATATCCAACAATTGGTTGACCAAGTCGAGGAGTCCATTACCCTGCCTCAATATCATACCACCAGCTTTTTTCAGTTCCTCTTTTGTTATCAGCGTTCCGTCGGTCATCTGTCTGCCAAAACCTAAAATAATTGTCAACGGCGTACGGAATTCATGCGTAATATTCATGAAAAAATGATCTTTGGCTCGTTGTATCTGTACTTGCATTTTATGGTTTTTAGACCTGATACGTATCACATACCACAAAAATACAATAATGACTGCACAGAGTAAGATAATGCAAAGGCTACTGAACAAGAACACTTTTTTGATGAGTCGCTCTTGCTCAATGTCGCGCTTCATCGCCAACATCTGTTTTTCTTTACTTTCACGCTCATACTTGATGCGAATGTTCTGAATGTGCTGTATTTTTTCTCGCTTATCAAACTATCACGATATGCTTGGCTCTTTTTATAATTCATAAAAGCCTGCTCGCTGTCGCCACGTTTGGAATACATCCTGGACTTCTCATGATATAAGGCTACCAAATTCTCCCATGCACCCAACTGCTCGGCTACAGGCTCCGCCTCTTTCATGTAATGTGATGCCATGGTCAAGTCACCTTTATCTATATTTGCCCTAATGAGTGAAATAGTAGCCTCCATCCAATGCCACTGGTCTCCTACGCTTCTCAAGATTTCTTCAGCATGCTGGTATTTAGCAATCGCTTGATCCCATTGACCAGCCTTCTCTTCTAATCCCCCTAAATGTATCCAGCACAACGCTACTCCCAAGCGCGAGCCTGCTTTTTGATTCAGCTGCATCGACCTTTTGTAGTACCAACGTGCTGAGTCTATTTTCTCCTTCGATTCCAACAGAGAGCCCAAATTAGCATAATTAATGGCTTGTCCTAAGGCACTTCCTAACTTTTTCTCCCCATCCAAAGCCATCCTGAAAGCATTCTCTGCAGCCTCGACATTGTCAAGTGTAAGATGCACATTTCCAATTCCATTAAGCGAAACGACTCTGTTTTTTTGAAATTTGAAACTTGTATGATCGCTATATTGATCACATAAGTTCAATGCCTGATAATGCGCAGACGATGCCTCTTCCAATGCACCTATCCGTCTATAATCTGTCCCTGTCTGGTTGAGAGCTACAATTGCTTCCAACGTGTCAGCCTGTTCATTGGCAAGCTCATACTCTTTTTGATGAGCTGTCAAGGCTTGGTCAAACCTGCTTGAATCGCGATAAGCAATGCCCAAGAACCGATAACACAGCATCATAGCACTGCGATTGTGCTCTTCACGATATTGGTTCAGCCGACGTTGCAATGAATCTATACGCTCCAAACCCTTTAGCTCTTTTTCTAAATGCTCTTTCTCAAAAGTTGCTTGAGCCTTCTCTTCACTTCGAGAACAACCAATCAACATGGACATGCTCAATAATAGCATGCAAAAAGAAGTGAGCAGCTGCTTGATATTAACCTTGCGATAGGTGCCAAAGGTTTCGTGTCGATTCATTGAATAATAAGGATTTATTCTGCAAATATAAAAATAAATACACAAAATCACAAAGAATCTTTAATATTTATACCTAAAAAACTAAAGATCTTTCATTTAATAAAGATGGTTTGTTGTAACAACAATGACCCGTCAATGAAAGAGCCGCGTCTATACAGCACTATTCCCTCAAATGATTTGTATAGCAATAGAACAACCAACAACACAAAAGAGAAGAAAACACAGCTTGTGTAGAGTTGCTGGGACGGTTCGTGCGTCCCTATAGCAGTATGGCTACGAATTTCCAACTTTAGTAAGTGTGAAGTTGGGTGTTTCGTTGAAATAAGTTACACTTTGCTGGTACTTACAAGTGCAATCATTTTATAAAAGTTCGGGAAGTTGGAAAAGTTTGATACCATTGCTTCCTTTGATGAGAATGTAAAAGCCTTGCGGTTGTTCTTGCCGAATCGCTTCTTTCACCTCTTCTATATTCTTATATTTCTGAAACGTTGTTGTTGTCTTACCAAATTCCTCACCTACTAACCAAATTTGTTGAATGGGGAGGATGTTTAGGAGATTGATAATTTTTTGATGTTCAGCCACACTTACCTCTCCAAGTTCACGCATATCGCCCAAAATTGCCATTTTGGGTGCTACCTGCATTTGTGCAAAATTAACGAGAGCCGCTTCCATACTGGTAGGGTTGGCATTGTAGGCATCTACAATCAAGTTGTTATGTTTCGTTACTTCCAGTTGGCTGCGGTTGTTACTTGGCGTATAATGGGTCAATGCATGGTTGATTTCATGAGGTTGAACCCCTAAGTAATGACCGATACTGATGGCTGCCAGTAGATTATCAAGGTTGTAGGCACCCACCAAATGAGTATGCACCTCGTACCACTGGTTGGAGTTTGGTGAAGTTTCTCCTCCAGAAATGTGTCGCCATTGGAACGTTAAGAATGGATTATTGCTACAGATTTTCCCTTGATAGCTAATACCTGTTTGTTGTGTTTGCGAATAACTAATACGCTGGACGTGAGGACAGTGGGCTTGAAACATTTCCTGTAAATGAGGATTGTCTTGGTTGATAAATACCTTTCCGTTGGGCTTGTTTGCTTCCATATAATCGTAAAGCTCCGCTTTTGTGCGCTTTACTCCCTCGAAAGAACCAAAACCTTGTAGATGAGCGCGCCCCACATTGGTGATGAGCGCATAGTCGGGTTCTACTACGTTTACCAATGATTGGATATCACCGGGATGACTTGCCCCCATTTCTACGACGGCTATCTCATGTTCAGACGTCAAGCGTAAGAGCGTTTTGGGTACGCCTATTTCGTTGTTAAAGTTTCCTTGTGTGTACCATACATTGAAACGCTCAGCTAATACCGTTGCCAATAGTTCTTTGGTAGTGGTCTTGCCATTAGTGCCTGTGATGCCGATGATGGGTATACCTAACTTCCGACGATGATAGTTGGCAAGCTGCTTTAAGGTTTGAAGACAATCCTCAACCAAGATATAGCGTTCATCTTGCTGTATTTGGTATTCCTTCTGGTCAAT
Source organism: Prevotella sp. TCVGH (assembly GCF_023522295.1). Classification (NCBI taxonomy): domain Bacteria; kingdom Pseudomonadati; phylum Bacteroidota; class Bacteroidia; order Bacteroidales; family Prevotellaceae; genus Prevotella; species Prevotella sp. TCVGH. Next base: position 10,708 of record NZ_QFFX01000031.1, read on the forward strand.
GACAGCGTACGCACATCCTTTTTCTAAGGCACTACCTGCAAACTCGTTACCATTAAACGAAGTTCCTTTCAAGGCAAAAAATATACTATCCTTAGGGCAGTCACGACTGTCTGTGGTAACCACAGGATGCTTCAAAAATAGTTTGTATAGTTCAGAAATATCCATACCTTCTTTCTTTTATTGGAGATCTATCATCAATCTGTTTCAATTGCAAAGATAATTGAAATCACATAGCTGGCAAAATATTTTTTAATCTTAGAGACTTCATCATCATTTTTGAGGATAAAATAAGGTTTACTGATGCTTATTGCGCCATGAAACGACGTTGAAATCACCACTTTTAGGTATTGTATGAATTTCTATTTTAGAATAATTTTGCAACGTATAAACAACGTTTTATAATAAGTTTGAATAATTTGTTAAAATTATATATTGTTAATATGGAAAAGCGAATAGCCTATATTTTTACATTGGTATGCACCCTGTTATGCTTCTCGGGTATGGCAAAAGCACAGGGATGTGCAAAAGATAGTACGAGATGCTGCAAAAAAAGCAGACTGTCATTAGGTGGCTACGGAGAAGCCGTGATGAGCAGGATGTTTTATTCCGACAACATCAACCGCTACAGCAAGGCAGAAAAGTACAAGAATGCCAAAAGCCGTGGGCAAGCAGACTTGCCTCACGTTGTGGTGATGTTGGGATACGACTTTGGCAAGGGTTGGACTATGAACTCAGAGATTGAGTTTGAACATGGTGGCACCGAGAGTGCCATGGAAATGGAAGATGAAGAGTTTGGCGAATGGGAAGGCGAGATTGAACGCGGTGGCGAAGTGGCACTGGAACAGTTTTGGATTCAGAAATCGTTCTGTCGCGAATTGAACATACGCGCTGGTCACGATGTGGTTCCCATTGGATATACCAATGCACATCACTTACCAACCGAGTTTTTCACTGTATACCGTCCTGAAGGAGAAAATCAGATTTTACCCTGCACCTGGCATCAAACGGGCGTTTCGGTTTGGGGACGGTGGAAATTCCTGCGTTATCAAGCCATGTTCTTGCCAGGTCTTAACTCACTCTTGTTCAGCAAAGACCAGTGGATTAAGAATGGATCGGCAAGTGCTTTTGAATTCACACCATCCAATAAATATGCCACAGCGGTTCGCCTTGACTTCTACCCATTGAAAGGACTGCGTATAGGTCTCAGCGGATATTATGGCGAATCGTTCAACAATACCTTGCAGAGTGATGAGCGCGGTAAATATAAAGATGTGAAAGGTGCTGTCACCATTGGAACGATTGATATGAGTTACACAGGTCACGGTTGGCGCATTCTTGGTGGTTTGGATTATGGACATCTGGGCGATGCCGACATCATCTCAACCTACAATCGCTCGCAGAGTTCAACCTCACCATACAAACGTACACTCGTTGGCAACCGCGCACACGCCGCAAGTATTCAGGCAGGGTACAATGTGCTGCGCTTCTTCCCGTGCATGAGAAGTGAGAAACAACAACTGTTCGTCTTCGGAGCATACGAGAACTATGATGCCTATCACCCTGTGGCTGGAAACAGCGACTATGAATGGACCGACAGAAACCGCATCGCCTTTGGCTTCAACTATCATCCAACGAAACAAATTGTTGTGAAAGGAGAATACAGCAACCGTTTCCTGAAAAGCAAGTTTAATAACGAACCGAGCATTTCGCTGGGTATAGCCTATGCGGGATTTTTCCTATAGTCTTTACAATATAACTCTAACAATAAAAAACAAAAAGAATGAAAAAATTATCGAACTACTGTTTCGTTGCAATTCTTAGCCTGTTTTTTTCAATGTCATTTACGGCATGTTCTGACGACAACGAAGATGACTCAAAAAAACAAGAACAGCAAAAACAGGAAGAACGCGACAAGGCGTACGCTGAAATCGTAGACGCCTTCATCCACAAAACTGTTGTGCCAACTTATGAGAAGATGGCATTAAAATCGTCTGAATTGGTAAAAGACCTAAGGGAATACCGCAAGAACCCGACTCAGACAAACCTTGACAAGGCATGTGAAGACTTCCTTGCATCGCGTATGTGGTGGGAACGCAGCGAAGCTTTCTTATTTGGAGCTGCTTCCGACTTCGGTATCGATCCACACATCGACTCTTGGCCGCTCGACCTTCCTGCACTGCAGAAGTATCTTGCAACGGCAACCAACATTGAAGACCTTGATGGCGACGATTATGACATCGCTGCACGCACAAAACTTGGTCAGGAGTTGTTGGGCTATCATGGAGTGGAGTACATTCTTTTCGAAAAAGGAAAACCACGCAAAGCAGGTTCAATAGAAGACAAATACCTCGTGTATGCCATTGCTGTGGCTGGCGATCTCCGCAACAGTTGCTGGCAACTCCTCACTTCATGGGCTGGAGAGAAATATGCTTCCAAACTGGATGCTGCACAAGTGAAACACATCATAGAAGATGTAGAGCTTGGCATCACCGTCAGTGGAGGAGAACATTCTTACGGAGAGAACATTCTGCTTGCTGGTCAACCAGGTTCACTGTACCGCTCATGGGTTGCCGCTCTACAGGAAATTGTGTCGGGATGCAATAGTATCTGTAACGAGGTTGGCACATCGAAGATTGGATCAGCACACACAGGCGAGGACATCTCATACATAGAGTCGCCATACAGCCAAATGTCCATTCATGACTTCCATAACAATATCATCTCTGTCGAGAACGTTTATTATGGTGGTATTGAGGGTAATCGCGGTGCCTCCATCCACAATTATATGGCAAAGCACAACAAGGAAATGGACATGAAAGTGACGGCAGCTATTACGAAAGCACAAACAGCCATCAAGAACATGAAAGCTCCATTTGTGCTCAACTATAAAGATGCAAGTTGCAAGGCAGCCATAGATGCTTGCAAAGAACTTGATGAGACGCTCAGTGAACTGAAGACTGAACTGAAAAAATAACAGCGTGAACACCGGTTATCAAGGTGCGACATATTTGAGTTTCAGGTGGCTAAACCACCTGAAACTCATCAGCATTTTTAGTCAACATGTTAAAACAAAAAGATTATGAAACATCACACAATCACCACAAAACAAGTACTTTCGGTAGCTGCCATGGCATTTGTATGTGTGTCGGTCATATCTTGTAAGGACAAAGATATAGACGACAACGGCAGTGGTACTGAGAGTAAGGAATTAGCGGACGAATGGTATGCTGGAGGAAAACTCGGCACAACATTCAATGCCACTGCAAGTGCGTATGAGGATCCCACACCCGCTATCGAAGAGGCAGGACTGGAATATCAGTTCAAGATGGGTGAATATTTCTTTGAACGCCCATACAACTCAAGCACACGTCCTTTCAACGGAAGAGGACCATTATACTCGCGTCCCTCATGTGAAAGCTGTCACTGCGGTTATGGACACGGATGGCGCATTACAAAGTTCGATCCAAAACAATGGGGCAATGCCACAGAGTTGGAAATATTCGGCGATGACGGTGAACTACTCTCCTTCTTCAGTCCCAAGTTCCAGGGCATGCCTCCGTTCAAGTCGTATCTCGACCCTGCAAAAGTGCAAATTACATGGAAGGAATATACCGACGACTGGGGGAACGTATTCCCAGACGGAGAGCGATACAGCCTCATATATCCTGATGTGAAAATACCAGAGGACGCCTATTATGTGAAGCCGTCACATAATGGCAAACCAGTTAACGTCAGCGACATCCACATACGCCTCAAGAACGCCATTCCTTTCTTTGGCAACGGACTGATAGGAGCCATCGATGCCGACAGTCTGTTGAAGCAGTGGCAGCGCGAAGAAGCGCATGCAAAATTAGATCCCTCAAGGTTTAAGAACGGACAATGGACTGCCATTGACTCTATTACAATGGAACCTTTCCGCTTCGGTCATTTCCTTGACCTAAGTACATTTACTTGGGATGTGCAGCACTGGGCAAACTTTAACGTTACGAGACGTGGACACACCACAATTAATGTGACCAAGGAGTATGCGCTAACCGCAAGCAAAGATCCTGATATTCAGAAAGTATTCTATCAATATTTCCCTGAATGGAAAATAACGGGCAACCCTGAAAAGGACATATATAACTATTTCACCAGTGACAAGCATCCTATTGAAATGGAAGACAACGATTACCTGAACTACATGGTATGGCTGAGGGGATTGGCTGTTCCTGCGGCACGTAACATGGATTCCCCAATCGTGCAACGTGGCAAGAAGCTCTTCAACGAAATAGGTTGTGCAACGTGTCACCGACCCATGTGGATTACGGGCAACGACCAGTTCTCTTATCCTGGCGATCTTAACATCAAACCCAACGACCCACGTCTGCCACATTATCCCAAACAAAAGATATGGCCTTACACCGATTTAGTTTCACATAGGCTGTACATGAAGAACGATGTTCGCAAAGGATGGATACGTACACCGCCATTGTGGGGCAAAGGACTTATGAAAGTATGTACAGGTCACGATGACCGACTGTACGATGCGAGAGCAAGAAATGTCATAGAGGCAATTATGTGGCATGGATGTTCAAAAGAAGGTGGCGTTTCGCATGCACGGTGGACAACAGAGAAGTTCCGCAAACTGAACAAGGACGATCGCCATGCGATAGTCAAATTTATCGAGTCTATCTGATGAAGAAACGACTAACGAATATTTCTTTCGGGCTGCTGTCATTGACTATTATAGTCTTGGCGGCAGCCTCGTTCATGGATAAGAGGTACGGCACACAACTAACACACAAGTACATCTATGGCTCGTGGGCTTTCGCTGCCCTGTGGATGATGCTTGCCATATCGTCCCTGTTTGCCATTCTGCGATACTGGCATGCGGTGATGCGTCGTTCGCTCATCTTTCTGCATGTTTCATTCGCAGTGATACTCTTAGGAGCAGGCCTGACCTTCTTAACGGGTAAACAAGGTGACATATATCTCCACAACGGACAACCAGCAAACTCGTTTATCACAAAAGACGGTAAACAGCAGCACCTGCCTTTCAATATGAAACTTTGCAAATTCAACATTGAGTACTATGCGGGTACGGATTCGCCCATGGACTTTGTCAGTCATGTTGCCTTTAGTGACGGAGACGAGCAGCAGGTATCCATGAACAACATTGCGAAAAAACAATACTATCGTTTTTATCAAAGTGGTTATGACACGGAGAGCGGCTGGGTGCATCTATACGTTTCATACGATCCGCTGGGCATCACGGTAACATACTGCGGATACGTCATGCTGCTACTGAGCATCATTGCATTTCTTGCAGACCCACGTGGCGGATTCCGAAGGACGATTAGACAGGTTATAAAGAAGGAGAGCGTCAAGGCAAAGGTGGTAGTGCTGGCTTTGCTACTACTTGTACCCATGAAGATGCTGTCCTCCAGTAATATTCCACTTCCCAAGACATTACCAACAGCGTTGGCTGAACGCTTTGGCGACCTCTATGTTTACCACTGTGGGCGCATCTGCCCCATGCAGACAATGGCAAGAGATCTAATTATTAAACTGTATGGCAGTGACAGCTACCGAGGATACACCGCCGAACAGGTACTCGTTGGATGGCTATTATACCCCACAGACTGGGTGGAACAGCCCATGATTAAGATAAGTGGAGGAAGTGTACGAAAGGCATTGAACGCAAATGGAAGGTATGTCTCATGGATGGACTACACCAGTGATACACAAGGCTTCAAACTTTCATCTCTGATAGTGCAAATGAACAAAGGCTCGCTCAGCAATAGCGAAGCACGGGATGTTGCGGCAGCGTACGAAAAATATAATATCATTGCGTCACTCATGTCAGGACAAGCCGTAAGAATGTTCCCTGTGAAAGAGGCTGGTAGTCTAAGGTGGATGGCACAAGGCGACCAACTTCCAGAAGGACTTGGACAAGATGAGTGGCTCTTCATCAAGCGCTCCACTGACTATGTGATGGAGCTTGCACTTGCACAAGACAACGCTGGAGTGGAAAAAGTCCTCCAAAAAATACGCGAATATCAACAAAAAAAGGCAGGAACAGTATTGCCATCCGACAACAGGTTCAAGGCCGAAAAGATATATAACTCACTCCAGTTCTCCTTTCCCATGGCAATATTGCTTATCGTGGCAGGCATACTGTTCTACATCATGACCGCAAGAAATCTGCTGCGCAACAAGCCACAACAACGTTCTCTCAAGCTATGTGGCACCTTGTTGCTTGCTCTGTCCGCCTGTTTCCTACTTGTGGTGATTGCGCTGAGGGGATATGTGGGAAGACACATGCCCTTGTCAAATGGCTTCGAGACCATGCAGTTCATGGCGCTTTGCATGCTTGTCATTGCATTGCCACTTGGCAAACGCATACAGTTCTTTCTCCCTTTCGGGCTCATGGCAGCTGGTCTTGCCCTCATGGTGTCCATGCTTGGCGAGCGTAATCCTCAAATCACAACGTTGATGCCCGTGCTTGCTTCACCACTGCTCAGCATACACGTCATTTTGGTCATGCTCTCCTATTCCCTCTTTGCATTCTTGTTTTTCAATGGTGTCACGGCACTCATCATGAACCGAATGGGAAGTAGTACTTCCATCCTCCATCGATTGACCGACATAAGTCGCATCATGTTGTATCCAGCCGTATTCTTGTTAGCTGTAGGAATATTCACTGGTGCCGTGTGGGCGAATGTTTCATGGGGACGATACTGGGGATGGGACCCCAAAGAAACATGGGCATTGATTACCATGCTGGTATATTCCTTGACCTTCCACGAACAGTCATTGCCAGCGTTTCGCCGTCCAATATTCTTGCATGTCTATATCGTATTGGCTTTCTTGACGGTGCTGATGACTTATTTTGGTGTGAATTACGTGCTGGGTGGGATGCACAGCTATGCCTGACAAAGACAACCGCCTTCCTACATCCGCTTATGAGGATAAGGCAAGATATCGCTTATTTTAGAATGCCTTTAGTGAGATAAAATAAAGGGTCTGAAATAAGCGATTGTTATATTGCACTGTGTATGGCAAAGCAGGAAGTCTCACCCGACCCTGTTGATGTACATTTTGTAAAATGGCACTTTCGTTTAAGTGGGATTTTATATAATGCAAGCTATCAAAAACACTGTGTTTGTAACATAAATGGAACGTTGCAATGGAGACGAATTAATGCTGAATTTTCTTTACAAAACGCCTCTCATAATTCGCATAAAAACAACCAACAGCAAAGTTGGTCGCAAATACGCGAATTATGAGCGAGGTTTGTAATTTGTTGTGATTGAATTCATTACGTTTATGATGTCGCTTTTCTTGCCTGTTTTTACCATCTTTTGGGGATTAAAGCATTGAGATAAGCCTGCAATTTGCATGCTTTAATGCGGTTGAAGCATGTGAATAATGCCTCTAATGCATGTTTCCAAGAGCGTTAATTCAATATTTCAACGTGGAGAGACGTCGATTTTGTTAAAATCAGGACATTTTTGTTGAGCGTTTGCCTATTAAATTTTTCTATTTTGAAGATTTTAGATGGCCGTTTTTTGGTAAAATAACAGGACAAAAACCTCGGACGCCTACGCCAAAAATCAACTGTTTCTGATATAGGATTTACGCAGCCACAGAAATGAAGAGAGGCGACCATGACAGCACAAACAAAACGGTCAGAAGACAGGATTTACATAAAATTTCATAAATGTTGAATCGATATTGAACCAATGAGCTATTATAAATGTTCAATTGATTGATTCCAAATACATCAAAAATGTGATGATAGTAGTCGGTACGAGAATCGAACTCGTATGCCAAGATTGAGAATCTTGTATCCTAACCGTTAGATGAACCGACCGATTAATGATAGAGCGGAAGCGGGGGGATTCGAACCCCCGGTACGGTAACCCGCACGTCAGTTTAGCAAACTGGTGGTTTCAGCCACTCACCCACACTTCCTTTAGTGCTGCCTCGTCATGAACTAATGTTCACAAATGCGGTTGCAAAGGTAACGCTTTATTTCATATTCTAAAAGACAAGGCCTTCAAAAAGCATACATTTTAATTTTTATTAACAAGCATCTTTTAATGCATATTTTCGTCAATGAAAGAAAGTGGCAGAAGGTCTTTGATGCTATCTATACTATAAATTTTGTTTGTACCATAAAGAAGTATTCTCACTGGCTGGCGATACCTGTCTTCAATCTCCAAGATTACCTGTCGACAAGCGCCACAAGGTGTAATGGGTTCGGCAAGTAACCCCTTGTCATTCTTTGCCGCAATGGCGAGTGTAAGTATCGGTTCTTTAGGGAAATTTGCCTGTGCGGCAAACACTGCCGTGCGCTCTGCACACAGTCCGGAGGGGAAAGCGGCATTTTCTTGGTTGGCACCTATGACTATTTTCCCATTCGCCAATCTCACTGCTGCACCAACATAGAAATGACTATAGTTGGCATAGGCATGATTTGTTGCGTCAATAGAGGCACGTATCAATTCCTGATCTTCGATGGACAACTCCTCTAATTGCCATTCATGAATGGTGATATCCAAATTTATTTTCTTCATTGTTGTTTGGGTTTGATATATTCAAAAGCGCCGATGTCGGGACTTTTTCCTCTTTCTGCGCCCTTACGGTCTTTTAGCGGACTCCCTACTTGCGTTGCTTTATCTATTGCCAAAGAGGTTTCTCTCAGTTCAAAATTATATTTTAAGCTATCTGTATCAACGGTCTTAAAGTTTTTAGCGCCTGCCAAAAGTGTATCGTTCACATTCTCGAAAATCACATTGGTGAAATGAAGACTGTCTTCTGGCGTTTTTATCGAAGTTCGCAGTAAGCAGGATTCAAAATGAAATTTCAAGGGAAAGGCACTATCAGCGGTGGGTTTCAATATCTCATTGTTAGCATAGCCCGTTATTAGCGTGTTCGTGCATTTGAACAATGAGACAGGAAAGTGTTTCGTATCAATGTGTAAAGCAACGCCTCGTTTGGCGTCAAAGGGATAAAATTGAGCTAATGTACAAGCCATCAGCTCTACTTCTCCCCCATCGAGATAGACACAATCGTTGAGCGTATTAGAGAAAAGTGTATTGACGGCTGTCCATTTCGCATGTCGGCTATTAACGCCATAGCCTTGACAGTTATGAATCGTGGAGGATGCGATTGACAGTGTTTCACGAGCAATATCCGTAGAATCGATGGTGATACCATTGAAAGCACCATGAATATCCACATACTTCAGTTGGTTATCGAATGAGGAAGAAAAGTAATGTATCCCTTGCCATTGACCGCTTAGACGGTCATAAGGCAGGTAATCAAACATCGCATCCAAACGACTTCCTCGAAGAACAACATTGTGCACAGCTGTCCCTTCGACAATTAACCTTCCGTAAACATCTATACCAGCATTGTGATTAAAATACAAGGTTGTACCTTCTTGAATGGTGAGCGTTGCAGTACTATCGACTGTTATGCCGTTCTTTACAAGAATAGGACGTTCAGACGCAATGACCGTGTCACGTGATATATGGAGCTGGTTCAACTGAATTGCATCCCATGAATAGACGCTTAAATGAACCTTTTGTACCTTTCCACTTTCCAAAGTAAACAGCAAAGCATCCTCCACTTGCTTGGCATCTTGCTGATGATTAACGGGTGGGGTCACTTCCACATAAACACGAATGCTATCCCCATTGCGAACTTCAATATCAGACGTTTGATATCCCACCTCCTTTCCTAAGTAAATGCCATCGACATTCACACGAAAACCCGTTTGATTACCACGGTCGAGACGAACATTTGAACATTTAATACCCGCCCCAGAACGATTATATATCCAAAAAGATTTGGCAGATGAAGGCACATTTGAGAAGACTGTATCCAACTGAATACTATCGTTTTCAAAAGATAATGTAAATTCTGACGACGAAGAAAAATAATCTTCATCGTTACAAGCCGTAAAGCCAATAATAACAAACAGCAGCAATAAGCCACAATATCGAATATTCATTACTTATGAAACGTAAAAACAGCTTGATTATTTTAACCTTAAGTATTTTCTTTCTGGTTAATCATCTTTCCAAACAACCAAAACACCATGCACATAAAAATGTCACTTACCCAAACATAGAGTGAAACTTTGGATAATCTAATCCCTTGAAATGAGGAATGACGACGTCACACAGAGAGGAAATTTCAGATGCAGGAAGTGTGGTCGAAAGCCCACAAACTGTCATGTTTGCAGCCTTAGCAGCTTTCAATCCGTTGATGCTATCTTCAAAAACAACACATTCAGAGACAGGAACTTGGAAGTTGGCGGCAGCTTGGAGATAGCCATCTGGGTGGGGTTTGCTTTTAAGAAAGTCTTCACTCGTTAGAATTTTATCGAACAACCGTCCAAACTCGGGATGATTTCGATACACGTTTTTCATCTTCGCTAAATTACTACTTGTGACAACAGCCGTATTGATTTGGTGCTGACGCAAATCCTCAATAAATTCTTTTACCCCTAAGATATAATGATATTGCATTTCTCGCTCATATTCATTGATACGATTGGTTATCGAACATTGAACCGCATCGTTATTTCTAAAATACATTTTGAAAATCTGAACCAAGGTTTGACCTTTGATACGATGTGCAAAATGCTTTAATTCGGGGTAATATTCCTCTCCTATTTGGTCCCATAGAATTGTATATTGAGGCTCTGTATCCAGAATAACTCCATCTAAATCAAAAAGTGCGGTTGTGTACATTTTTACCTTATTTAATAAGTTGATATGCCAAAGGTACAAAAAATATTCGTATTTTTGCAAAAGTTATTTATTGGTTATTATAGCTCTCGGTAGTAATGGCATGCCTTTTCAGGAAAGAATGAATAAGGAAGAATCATCAAATAATAACAAGTCAAGTTACCACATATCACCCATCACTGATGCAAATTATAAGCAAATACTTCTCTTCGCTAACAGAGACACAAACCAAACAATTTAGCATGCTCCAAGATTTATATAATGACTGGAATGCAAAGATTAATGTGATATCCCGAAAAGATATTCAACAGCTATACGAGCATCATGTGTTACATTCTTTGGCCATCGCAAAATTCATCTGTTTTAAGAGTGAAACAAACATCTTAGACTTTGGAACTGGCGGAGGATTTCCAGGTATTCCGCTCGCCATATTGTTTCCAGAATGTCGCTTTACACTCATTGATGGAACAGGAAAGAAGATTCGAGTGGCTCAAGAAGTTGCTACCGCGATAGGTCTCAAGAATGTTGAAACAAAACATATCAGAGGGGAAGAAGAAAAGGGGAAATATGATTTTGTGGTTAGCAGAGCGGTGATGCCTTTACCAGAGTTGATTAAAATTGTGAGAAAGAACATCGCTAAACAACAAAAGAATGTGCTTCCCAATGGGATTATCTGCCTAAAAGGAGGTAGCTTAGCAGACGAACTTAAACCTTTCTCAAATATAGTTCAAGTAACCGAAATCTCTAATTGGTTTACAGAAGAGTGGTTCCAAACGAAACAAGTTGTGTATCTACCACTTTAATTATTTAGAAAGAACCCCTAATTTTACAAAAGAAAATCTATATGATACAAGTACACAGCCTTGCGTGTAATATGCTACAAGAGAATTGCTACATCATTCATGACGAATCAAAAGAATGCGTCATTATTGATTGTGGCGCTTTTTATGAACAAGAAAGAAGCGCAATCCAACAATATATAAGCAAAAATCAACTTCAACCTGTACAGTTAATTGGTACGCATGGACACATTGACCATCACTTTGGAAATGCTTTTCTCCACAAAGAATATGGACTCTTGCCAACTATTCACCAAGCAGACAAGTTTTTAATGGAGCGGTTGAACGAGCAAGCAGAATATTTTGCAGGAGTACATTTAACAGAACAAATGCCAATGCCTAAAACTTACTTCTCTGAAGATGACAAGATTTCGTTCGGTTCACATACATTTACCATACTTGAGACACCCGGTCATTCGCCAGGAAGTGTGTTCTTTTACTGTGCAGAGGAAAACATTGCCTTTTCGGGAGATACACTTTTCCATTACTCCATTGGCAGGACAGATTTGGAAGGTGGCTCCATGTTTCAAATGATACAAAGCCTTAGAATGATTTCTCAACTACCAGACATGACCAAAATCTACCCCGGTCATGGTGTCCCGACAACAATTGGTACAGAAATTGCAGGTAATCCATACATGGATCGATAATATTTACTTAGTGATTTGCAATATTTGGAGATGAAACACTCACAACAGACAGCAGCTGATAAAATAATACTGGGAATAGACCCTGGCACGAATGTGATGGGGTATGGTGTATTAAGAATTGTCAAGGGGAAGCCCTCTATGCTTGCTATGGGTGTTATCGACATGCGAAAGACTGGTGATCCGTATCTTAAATTAGGGCATATATTCGAACGTGTCACTGGCATTATTGACGAATATCTACCTGACGAAATGGCAATAGAAGCACCATTTTTTGGAAAGAATGTACAGTCGATGCTCAAATTAGGCCGAGCACAGGGGGTTGCCATTGCTGCTGCGATTCAGCATGACATTCCAATTCATGAGTATGCCCCACTAAAAATAAAGATGTCTATTACAGGGCAGGGGCAAGCAAGTAAAGAACAAGTGGCAGGAATGTTACAGCGCCTTTTGAAAATAGATGCGCAAGAAATGCCAAGTTTCATGGATGCAACGGACGCATTGGGAGCTGCTTATTGTCATTTTATGCAATTAGGCAAGCCAATTACCGATGTGCATTATGGAGGATGGAAAGATTTTGTAAACAAAAATAAGGAAAGAATATCAGCAGGGAAATCTATCTAAACGCAAATGTGTTGAGGATTTGAACCTCTGAAAACAATGACAGACGAAAGTCTTGTATCAAAGAATTCAATTCATAAATTTACATATACAAATATTTTAAGTGATGAAAAAAATTATTATGCTTTTAGCTTTGACCTGTTTATTCACAGTAAAAGCTACATCTCAAGAAATCTATAAAGAAGTAAATCGGATTATGCACCACGCTGAGGCGATAAAAAAAGACACCTCCAAAGACATTGAAGAAAGAAAAGTTGCAACGTTCAAGGTTGACGCTATTTTCTATCTTCTCACAAAGGCTGCACAAACTGACGGGTTCACTGAATTTGAACTTGGCAAACAAACCAATGCCATGATTGATTTTGTGAATAGTTACATCAAACGATTGTCCAACTCTTCTAAGAAAGCGGATAAGGAAATACTCATGGCAAAATTTAGAAATGCCACGATTCAAAATCCTTTATTCAACGATCCAGATAAAGAGGTGACACGTGCCTATGTAGACAACAACAAATATATCACTCAATTTTCTATTGATACGGATTGGGTGAAGGCGTACAATATGGTAAAATAAGCACCTTATTAGTATTATCCGTTGGAAGAATATTGGTAGTAATACCAATAAGTCTTACCATAAATGTCCCGCACTTTGGTTTTTCTCACTAAGGTGTTGGGATATTTTTTTGCGATAGTTTGATAGTCCTCATAGTCAGCATCCATCACATTATTAGTATAAGTCACAGCTGGTTGGGAGCGAAGGTGCGTATAAAGTATTAAAGCTTCTCTATAATGTTTTGGAAGATTGGCGTTGATTTCATAATACTTCGGCAACAACTTCACGAAATCATCCAGTCGCTTATCCAACAGATAGGCACACAGCAAATAATCACCTATGGCAGATTTTCCTAAATGATGTCGTTCTAAGAACTCTAAATAAGGCACAACTTTCATGGATGACATCATGGACTTCCCTAAATAATGCTGAATTTCATTGGTTGGTAACATCAGCATTTTGACACTCTCTCCGTTTGGCAGCAACGCTTCTGAACCGCCTTGCAATGGATATTCAAATAAATCTTCACCTAATCTTTTTACTTTAGAGAGCGCATAAGCACGAAGCATCACCAAACTTGAGTCTGTGTGCAGCGAATTTTCTCCTACCTTCAGCGCATCTTCGAATCGATGTTCATGTATGGCTACTTCCATTTTGGCTCGATAATGGTAGAGTTTATCATGATTACTAAAGGTGCAGACCATACAAAACATGACCACCAAAGACAACAAGTTAATCCACATCGGACGAGACAAGACATTGTACGATGCTTGAGTTACCTTATATGAAACCTTTTGTTTTAAGTACCTTAATGCAAAGAAGCACAGAAGTAACAAAAGCGGAATTACCCACCACCAAGCCCCAAGAGCAGAATGATGATAGATTTTCTCTGTATCTATATCTGTTAAAGCCGTAAGAAGTAACAACGAGGGAAAAAAGGTAAGCACATATCCTATCCTTGATAATCTAAAAAACCAAAAGATACTGATGTGTAAAAGATATAAGACAACTGTAATGAGTATCGCTCCAATTGTTTTATCATAATACGTCTGTCCGTCAGATAGCACGTGCTGCGTAACCGCCAACACATCACATTGATACGAAAACAGATAAATAAAAGTAAAACAACAGAACACCACACTGCACAAAATACATGGCAGCAACGATTTTTTCTGATTTGGAATATGATAGGTAGCCAATGTCTTAATTTCTATAATGGTTTAATGCGATGCGCCAAAACGATCTCTTAGTCTTTCCTCAATACCATTGCACACCGTGCAGGTATATACAATTTCAACCACTCCTTTTTCTCGCTTTGATACAAGGCATCAAAAACTGTGAGGTGTTCTACGCTATCATCATTCAGTCCATTGCCACCAAATGCTGGCGCATCCGTATTCAGCACAACCCGATATGAGCCTGGAGGAGTCAGGAATCCATAATCAACATAGGATTGAGTGGGTGAGAAGTTGAAAACAAAAACAAGATCTCCACGCATAAAACACAAGATTTGATCGCCATCCTGATGCCATATTTCTTTTATTTCCTTCTGTTGATAATTCTTTTCTGATTTCAACAACTGAATCATCGCTTTGTCAAAGTCGCCTAAATAATGGTATCCTAATTCTAAATTATCCACCAAATTCCATTGTCGCTTCGCATATTGATAGCTCCACCCATTTCCTTCACGTGGAAAATCTATCCACTCGGGGTGTCCAAACTCATTTCCCATAAAGTTAAGATAACCACCATTTATCGTGGAAGCGGTCATCAATCGAATCATTTTATGAAGAGCTATCCCTCGATGAACTACTGCATTTTCATCACCTTTCTTGAAATGCCAGTACATATCAGCATCTATCAGGCGGAAAATAATTGTCTTGTCTCCCACCAATGCCTGGTCGTGACTTTCACAATAGGAAATCGTTTTTTCGTCTGCCCTACGATTTGTCACTTCCCAGAAAATAGAACTGGGCTTCCAATCTTCGTCTTTCAGCTCTTTGATTGTCTTGATCCAAAAGTCTGGAATATTCATTGCCATGCGGTAGTCAAATCCATAACCACCACTCGAAACAGGAGCTGCTAACCCTGGCATACCGCTTACCTCTTCAGCAATGGTGATAGCATGGGGGCGAACTTGATGTATCAAAAGATTTGCAAGTGTAAGATAGCAAATGGCATTGCCGTCTTGATGTCCGTTAAAATAATCTCCGTAGTTGGTAAAAGCTTCCCCAAGCCCATGACTATAATAAATCATAGAGGTGACACCATCAAACCGAAATCCATCAAAATGGAACTCTTCCAGCCAGTATTTACAATTTGATAATAAGAAATGGATGACTTCATCCCTGCCATAGTCAAAGCATAAGCTGTCCCATGCTGGATGTTCACGCCGACTGCCTGAAAGGAAATACTGGTTAGGGTCACCTGCCAAATTTCCCAAACCCTCTAACTCATTTTTGACAGCATGACTATGCACAATATCCATAATCACAGCAATGCCGTGCTGATGGGCTGTGTCAATAAGGTCTTTGAGTTCTTCTGGCGTTCCATATCTTGAAGATGGAGCGAAAAAAGAACTGACGTGATAACCAAAAGAGCCGTAATAAGGATGCTCCTGTATCGCCATAATCTGTATGCAGTTATATCCATCCGCCACAATACGAGGCAATACGTTCTCCTTAAATTCTGTGTACGTCCCCACTTTTTCTGCATCTTGTGCCATTCCTATGTGGCACTCATAGATGAACAGTGGTCCGTTGACAGCTTTATACCCTTTGTCTTTCCACTCATAGTCCGTCTCTGGACTCCATACTTGTGCCGAGAAAATAGAGGTCTTTGAATCCTGTACTACCCGAGTTGCCCACGCTGGAATGCGCTCTCCCTTTCCTCCATTCCAGTAAACGTGCATTTTGTACAACTGACCATGCTGTATGGCATCCAACGGTAATTGGAGTTCCCAGTTCCCAGTACCTTCTATACGATGCGCTTGATAAGTACTCAACTCTTGCCAGTCATTAAAATCGCCCACCAAATAAAGTGCTGTAGCATTGGGAGCCCACTCTCTGAAAACCCAACCATCTTGTGTGCGATGCAATCCAAAATAGAGATAACCAGACGCAAAGTCGCTCAGTGTACTTTTTCCTTGTCGCGTGAGCCTTTTTTCGGTAGCCAATGCAAACTCATATCTTCCCCTGATTGCCGTTTCATAAGGCTCTAAGTAGGGGTCGTTTTTGATTAACTCCAATGGCTTCATCTGATAGCCATGTAACGCAGACTGCTTCAAAACTCTCTTTTTTTGACTCGTTTCTTTTTTCATCGTTAATCAAATTCTTATTTTAAGGTAATACGACAATTTATTTTATCAGTTTACATAGCGACGTCCCTGCTCATAGCGTCCCTGCGTAATAACTTTTCCATTGCGGTCTTTTTCTACAAACTTTCCATCTCTTCGGTCGTCAACGTAAGAGCCTTCAAATCGTTTGCCGTCTTTGGTTTCTTCAATTGCAGGGCCATTACGTTTTCCGTTTTTGTACATCCCTTTGTATTTACTACCATCGGCATAGTGGATAATCACTTCTCCATCCACCTTTCCTTTCTTAAAGTTACCTTCAAAGACATCGCCATTTTTCTTCGTCAGTTTTCCTTTACCATTTTGCTGGTCGTTCTTCCAGTAGCCTGTATATCTATCACCGTTTTTCCATGTCATTGTTCCCAAGCCATCTCGTTCTCCCGACTTAAATGTCCCCGTATATTTATCGCCATTGGCAAGTCTGAAGATGCCCTCTCCCGTTCGTTCTCCCTGCACATATTGCCCTTCATATAAGTCGCCATTTTGAAATTTATAGATGCCTTTTCCGTCCTGAATGTCTCCTTTCCAGTCGCCCGAATATACATCACCATCTGCATACTTGTAGACGCCTTTGCCTTCTCGAACGTTGTTCAACCATTGACCGTCGTACGAAGAACCGTCCCCCCAATAAAAGACTCCTTTGCCATTTTTCTCATCATTCTGCCACTGTCCTTTATAATAAGCGCCAGTGGAAAAGACATAGGTTCCCTTTCCTTGTCTCTTATCCTGATACCAAGAGCCTTCATACTTGTCACCATTATAATAGTACATGATGCCATGTCCCTGTTGATAATCTCGAAACCATAGCCCCACATATTTATTATTGTTGGCAAAATAATAAGTACCACGACCATGTTGTTGGTTTTGAAACCACTGTCCTTCATACTTCTCACCATCTGCAAAAGTGTATATGCCATAACCTTGGCGTTTTCCTTTCACAAATTCCCCTTCATATGTATTCCCATTTTGATACTTTACGCTACCCTTTCCCTGAGGTTTTCCCGCAGACATTTCTCCTTTATATTGTCCCGTAATTCGGTTTGAGCCCTGTCCTTCTGAGATTGTACAAGAGCCTAAAGTTAATTTTTGAGCAAAAACTTGAAAAGGTAATATGAATAAAATAAGAGATAATAGTCCTTTTTTCACTTTCAAATATAATTTAGTAAGATTTTCAAAAGTACTTATTTTTGACGAAACGGCAAAGACTATTAGTAAAATTTAGTAACTTTGTACTTTCAAAACTAAGACATCATGAAATTCATTGGCATCATTCCAGCACGATATTCGTCTACTCGTTTTCCCGGTAAACCACTGGCTTTGCTCAACCACAAGCCCGTTATCCAACATGTGTACGAACAAGTTTCCGCCGTGTTGCATGAAACCTACGTTGCCACAGACGACCAGCGCATTTACGACACCGTCTTATCTTTTGGCGGAAAAGCGGTTATGACCAGTAAAAATCACCAAAGCGGAACCGACAGAATACAAGAGGCGGTAGAGATATTACAACCTACCTGTGATGTCATCTTAAATATACAGGGTGACGAACCCTTTATACAAAAAGAACAAATCGCTTCACTATGTCAATGTTTTGACGATTCTAATACACAGATTGCAACGTTGGGTAAACCGTTTGAAAATCAAAAAGCCGTTGAAAACCCCAACTCTCCGAAGATTGTACTTAACAATCAGGGATATGCCATGTATTTTTCACGTTCGGTCATTCCTTTTATTCGCAATAAAAACAACGAACAGTGGTTTGTGCAATTTCCATTTTTAAAACACTTGGGCGTTTACGCTTATCGCAAAGAGGTGTTGAAGCAAATCACTCAACTTCCACAATCATCTTTAGAATTGGCAGAAAGTTTAGAACAATTACGTTGGTTGCAGAATGGTTATCGCATCAAGGTGGCAATCACGAATATAGACACCATTGGCATCGACACACCAGAAGACCTGCAAAGAGCAGAACGGTTCCTTGCCAACAAACAAGACTGAAGTTAGCCAACCTTCATATTATAGCTTTTTATTGCCAAGATATGTGAGAAAGTGGATAGGTTGTTCATTCTTCAGTTATCTGTTCATGAACAATCATTTTTCGCTCTCCTTCATGCAACTTCCTTATAGCCAGTTCATTTAACGTCACCGTTGTTGTCAATTCGGCGGATGACACGTTGGCGATGAGGCTTCACCACCAATGGCACATTTTCGATGAACACATTACTTGTATCAAGCCCTAACGCATGTGTCATGCTTAGTTTTATGTGCGAAATGAGCGAATATAATCCCATGATAATGCGCTCTTTCTGAGAGAAGTGATTGAGAGCTGCATAAATTCGATTAATGATGACAAAGGTAAAATTGGCAGGAATGTGATGCTTCCTGAGCGATGGATAGCTGCTGTCGATTGTAAACTCTTTGCGAGCCACTAACTCCTCTATAATTTGCCGAAAATAAAGATTCACCAAGGGTTGTATGCGAAATCCTAAATTCAAATTGATGCGATAGAGCGTATCAGGGATAAGAGTGGTAAACTCATATTCAAGCGTTGAAGGCTCATCCTGATAATTGATGTGCAATAATATATAGTGGTCGGCTCGAACGGGGTGCTTGTGGATGATAGAATATAGAATTTTTTGTTCTATTTCGTAGGTTCCAGAAAGCTTGCTAAGATAGACTATGTTTGTATTAGACTTAGCAATAGTGGTATCTTTCTTAATATCAGAAATAACGTCATACCAATCTCTTACATCACGTACGTTGACCTGCTGCCCCCGAATAAGGCGCGCATTGTACCATACATACATCACAGAGAACATGACACCAGCCATGAGCATCGTTACCCATCCGCCATGAACAAACTTGAACATGTTGGCAATAAAGAAAATCCCTTCAATTCCTACAAAAAAGATGACAAAGGGCAGAATCAACAAGGGTGACACCCTACGCATATGCAAATAGGCAAAAAGCAGGAAGGTGGTCATGAGCATCGTTATAGTAATGGCTAAGCCGTAGGCAGCCTCCATATTTTCTGAGTTTTGGAAAAACAGAATGACGAGAACGCAAAGCACATAGAGAGCCATATTTACAAAAGGGACATACAGTTGACCTTTAACGTCGGTAGTGTATTTTATCTTCTGTCGGGGCCAAAACTTCAAATTCATTGCCTCACTGAAAATAGTGAACGAACCACTAATAAGAGCTTGACTGGCAATGACGGCTGCAATTGTCGCCATGATAATGCCAAAAAACAGGATACTGTGGGGCATGATTGCGAAGAAAGGGTTGATACCAGGAACAAGACTGTCAACATGACTGATAATCCACGCACCTTGCCCTAAGTAGTTGAGGATGAGCATCAATTTAACAAACGCCCAACTCACACGTATGTTTTGTGCGCCACAATGACCAAGGTCGGAATAAAGAGCCTCAGCTCCCGTAGTACACAGGAAAACAGCGCCAAGAATAAGAAACCACTTAGGGTCGTGCACTAATAGCTCTATCGCATAATATGGATTGAATGCCTTGAGTATGGGCAGGAAATCAGCGATGTGACCAATGCCTAACACGCCCATCATGGCAAACCATACGAACATAAGGGGTCCAAAAAACCGACCAATAGCATTTGTACCAAACTGTTGTATGGCAAACAACACCGTAATGATGCAAAGACAAATGGGTACAGTAGGCGTACTGGGTTCGTAAACTTTCAATCCCTCAATGGCAGACAGCACCGTAATCGACGGTGTAATAACGCCATCAGCAACCAACGTACTCGCCCCAATGATAGCCAACAGGTAAAGCCATTTTGGACTATGTCGCTTGATAAGCGCATACAGAGCCAAGATACCTCCTTCGCCTTTGTTATCGGCACGAAGCGCAATAAGCACGTATTTAACCGTAGTTTGTAGCGTCAACGTCCAAATAATACAAGATACAGCACCTATGATATATTGGGCATTGATGGCACTACCTGCCGTAACAATCGCCTTCATGACATACAGTGGCGAAGTACCAATGTCGCCAAAAACAATACCTAACGTTACGACAACACCTATGAAACTCAAACCACCATGCGTCACACGCTTGTCATCAGGAGAAAGTACCATATAGAATACAAGTTAGTTCTACTTCAAAATTTGGCAGCAAATATACTAAAAAAACAGAACCAACAATTTTTTGTCATTTTAATTTTCACGATTTTCACACCTATTACGAAAAGATAGATAGACTGCTGCGCATACAATTGTGCAGGTTCGAAATCAGAGGAGATTCAACCCATTGTATGAACCCTGTTAAAACGTATGGTTAAGCGCCTTGTCACGATGGGACAACAAAGCCCGCACTCTGTCGATCACGGTTCTTTCTCTGAGTGATATTTGTACGACGAAAAACGTCTCAAAAATAGCATTAGAACAATTGATGTCACGTTGCATGGAAGGAAAATAAATACTGAATTTTCTTTACAAAGTGCCTCTCATAACTCGCGTGTAGACAACCAACGTCAAAGTTGGTCGCAAATACGCGAGTTATGCGAAAGTTTTATAACCTCTTGTTATTAAACTTGTTACGTTTAACTCTGCTCTTTTTCTTCCTGTTTTCATCCTTTTTTAGCGATTGAAGCATTGAGATAAGCCTACAATTTGCATGCTTTAATGCTGTTATAGTATGTGAATAAGCGTGCAACTAATCAGCGAAAATGAAGAAATATCGAAGTTGGTGTAAACTGACTGATAATGAGTAGGAAACGGAATAATTTGCATAGAAGTGCTCTTTTCAAAAAGAGTTATAATATGCAGATTTAGGCAGAAGTTCAGTTACCAAACCGTTACCCGAATTTGCCATAGGTAACGATGGAACAATGTTCGGTAACTGAATTATTTTTACTCGTGTGGCTGTTGCTGCGGTCGGCAGTTTTCTGCGTAAGTGAGGAACGCTTTGAATTTGGTAATTTTGCCACAAAACATCAAAGCGTATGAAAACAGAAAAAATGAAGGTGTTGCTCTACCTCAAAAAGAGTGGTCTGGACAAGTCGGGTAAAGCTCCGATTATGGGGCGCATTACCATCGGGCGTTCCATCGCACAGTTCAGTTGCAAGCTCTCCTGCAATCCTGACGTGTGGAATCCCCGTGAGAGCAGAATGGACGGAAAAAGTCGTGAGGCGGTGGAGGTGAATGGCAGGTTGGAGAACTTGCTGCTGTCCATTCAGTCAGCTTATCAGTCTTTGCTTACAAGAGATTGCCCATTTGACGCAACCGATGTGAAGGAACAGTTTCAAGGCAGTGTGCAGACACGATGCATGCTCATCGAAAGGCTTGATATGCTCATAAAAGAGAAAGAAAGTCATATCGGCGTAGACATCAGAAAAGAGTCAATGGCAAGCTATCACTCCACGAAAATCCACTTGCAGGAGTTCATCCAAAAGAAGTATAAGGTTTCTGACTTAGCTTTCTCACAACTGACAGAGAACTTCATCCATGAGTTTCAGCAGTACTTCTTGGGAGAGTGTGGATTTCAGGAAAGCTCATTCTACAATATCGCTACCCATTTGAAAACAGTTTGCAGGCTGGCTTACCGTGAGGGGTTGGCAGACATCCTACTTTTCGACAAAGTCAAAATCAGCAAGGGTAACAAGAAACTCCCCAAAGCACTTGACAGAGGGGCATTTGAGAAGTT
>NZ_QFFX01000032.1:0-33088 GCF_023522295.1 Prevotella sp. TCVGH
GCCGGAGGCGCGAAGCCTCCGAAGAGCGGCATCCGACTTGTCTCCGTGTGTTAGCCTTTGCAAACATAGTAACTTATAAATTAAATAAGTATCGTGTTTCAAATATAGCCATTTTATGTGGCATAAGCAAGTTTTTCGACTAAGTTTTTCCCTTTATTACCATAATATTTGTAAAATACTGTCAAAATGTACATTGCCAATTGATATAAGTCGTTGTATAACGATGAAATGGCTATTTCTTCCACATATCATTGGAAGTGCCCTTCGCCAGAAAATCAATAGCACTTGTAGCGAAGAAGACTGCAACCCAGTTTCTCAACACCTCCAATTTGAGACGAAATGAGTGGAAATATTTGTCTTTTTTCTTGACAACAGCCCCTTCATAACTGCCGTATTTTGAAACAAACCTGTCATGCCTCGCAAATATCGCAGTATTTCAAGACTTTTATAAGCGGCTGTTTATCAATGTATTGTAACTCTTGTGCGTGCTATTAAGCACTTAACTTGCCTCTCTTCCTATCCAAAATGATTGCTTTAGTGCCCTTAACTCTTTGTTCTAACCCTTTTATCTCACGTGAATAGAGTCCTTAAGTGCTGTTTACAGTCCTCTTAACTCAATGCTCTAACATTATTTGGGCTTCAATTTTGTCATTTTCACACTTTTGTGTAGTGAGCGTGCCTATCAATTTTTCTATTTTGTCATTTTATAAACCCTCGTTTTTTGTCATTTATTTTAACAAAACTCAACTTGAATTGGTGCGTTAATTGGTTTCGAGTGAGTGTGTAAGCATAGCAAGTATATACAGGGAAGTTGCAAGATTGTTTAGTATTTCTTTGTTTCAATCAGTTTCTCAATTATTTTGTTATCTCTTTGATTTGTAGTAATTTTGCACTTTAATATTAAACCCATTAAATTCATGGAAGAGAAAAAGTTCAAACGCACAACCGTGACGGCCGCCTTGCCGTATGCCAATGGTGGCGTCCACATAGGACACTTGGCAGGAGTGTATGTACCTGCTGATATTTATGTTCGCTATTTGCGACTGAAAAACCAAGAAGTTATCTTTATTGGTGGTAGCGACGAGCATGGCGTACCCATCACCATAAGAGCCAAGAAAGAGGGGATTACACCACAAGATGTGGTAGACCGCTATCACTCTATGATTAAAAAGAGCTTCGAGGAGTTTGGAATTAGCTTTGATATCTATTCCCGTACCACCTCGAAGACACACGAGCAGTTGGCTTCCGACTTTTTTAAGAAACTGCTGAAAGAAGGCAAATTGCAGGAACAAGAGTCTGAACAGTATTATGATGAAGAGGCTCACCAGTTCTTGGCAGACCGTTACATCAAAGGTGAGTGCCCCCACTGTCATTACGATGGAGCGTATGGCGACCAGTGTGAGCATTGCGGCACAGCCCTGTCACCATTAGAATTGATCAATCCCACATCAACCCTCAGTGGTTCAAAACCTGTCATTAAGAAAACTAAAAACTGGTATTTGCCTTTGAACGATTATCAGCAGTGGCTCAAAGAGTGGATACTCCAAGGACATAAAGAGTGGCGCTCCAATGTCTACGGACAGTGTAAAAGCTGGTTAGACCTTGACTTGCAGCCTCGCGCCATGACTCGCGATCTTGATTGGGGTATTCCTGTGCCAGTAGAAGGTGCAGAGGGGAAAGTGCTATATGTATGGTTCGATGCCCCGATTGGCTATATTTCCAATACCAAAGAACTGTGTGAACAGGCACCAGAGCGTTGGGGTTCTTGGGAAAAATGGTGGAAGGATGAAGATACTCGTTTGGTACATTTCATCGGAAAAGATAACATCGTGTTCCATTGTCTCATCTTCCCCACCATGTTGAAGGCACACGGAGGCTATATCTTGCCCGACAACGTGCCAGCTAACGAGTTCCTCAATCTGGAGAATGACAAGATTTCTACCTCACGCAACTGGGCAGTATGGTTGCACGAGTACTTGGTAGACCTGCCTGGGAAGCAGGACGTGTTGCGCTATGTGTTGACAGCCAATGCACCAGAGACCAAGGACAATAATTTTACGTGGAAAGATTTCCAAGAGCACAACAACTCTGAATTGGTAGGCATTTATGGCAATTTTGTGAACAGAGCGTTGCAACTCACCAAAAAATATTTTGAGGGAGTGGTTCCAGCGTGTGGTGATTTGTTGGATATTGACAAGCAAACACTCGAAGAATTCAAAGATGTAAAGCAAAAAGTTGAAACGCTTTTGGATGCGTTCAGGTTCAGAGATGCACAGAAGGAAGCCATGAATCTGGCACGCATAGGAAACAAATATATCACTGAATGTGAGCCATGGAAGGTTTGGAAAACCAATCCAGAACGGGTAAAAACCATTTTATACATCTCATTGCAATTGGTTGCCAATCTTGCCATTGCCTTTGAACCCTTCTTGCCCTTCTCTTCTAAGAAACTTCGGCAACTCATCAACATGGATACCTTCGATTGGAGTCAGTTGGGAAGTACCGACTTGTTGAAAGCTAACCATCAGTTGGCAGAACCAGAGTTGCTGTTTGAAAAGATTGAAGATGAGACTATTGAGATTCAACTCAAAAAGTTAGAAGAAACGAAGAAAGCCAACGAGGCTGCTAACTATGTGGCAAAGCCCATCAAACCGATCATAGACTTTGCTGATTTTGAGAAACTTGATATCCGAGTTGGGCACATCAAGCATTGCGAACGGGTGAAGAAGGCAAACAAATTATTGAAGTTCACCATTGATGACGGCACAGGTACCGATCGTACCATTGTTAGTGGTATTGCAAAATTCTATGACCCCGAGGCACTCATTGGCAAAGATGTGTGCTTTATAGCTAATTTAGCACCTCGCAAGTTAATGGGCATTGAGAGCCAAGGCATGATATTGTCTGCCGAAGACTTCGATGGTTCTTTGAGCGTAACCACCATTGAGCATCCTGTAAAGCCTGGTAGTCAGGTGATGTAAAATAGCTATTGATACAAAAAAATCATGATTTTAAGCAACAAACACTTATTGAGTTTCTTCTTTTTGTTCATGGGTTTGTCTCTTCAGGCTCACCCATGGCTCTATCCGTCATTAAAGGTTGATACCACTAAGACAGAAAAGAAGATACCTCGTGATACCACCAGCACGGCAAAAGATTCGGTGGATGTAAAGAAAAAGGTCAAGAAAAAGAATGAGTATGCTGACCTACTTAAAAAGGGAGGGACAGAACTCAAAGGACTTTTCACAGTTCGCCATATCGAAGATAAATGGTATTTTGAAGTTCCAGATAGTCTTTTAGGTCGATATTTCTTGGCGGTGACACGCCTTACTGCTACTCCCCAAAACTTTGGAAAGTATGCAGGAGAAATGATGAACGAGGCAACGGTCTACTTTGAAAAACGAGATGAGAAAACCATGTTGCTACGTGTATATGTGTTATCACAGTTGGCTGATGAGAAGGACAATATCTCTCGAACACTCAAGGCATCAACAGTAGATCCTATTGTGGCATCGTTTAAGATTATCGGACCCAACAAAGATTCAAAGCGTAGCTTGATAGAGGTTACCAAACTCTTTAAGTCTGAAAACAAAGTGATGTCGTTTGCCGAGTTCTTTAGCAAGCGATTGAAGTTGGGAGGATTGCAGAGCGATCGAACATTTATTGACACATTAAAAGTTTATCCTATCAACATCGAGATTGCAACTACTCGGACTTACAGTTCGTCGGGGCAGAATATGGCTGCCGCACAAACGGGTGCGGTGACCTTAGGACTTAACACAAGTTTTGTCATGTTGCCTAAAATACCCATGCGTAAACGCCTTTGGGACGAGCGTGTGGGGTACTTTACAGACCGTGTGACTTATTTTAACGATAATCAGCATAAGACCGATCGTGAACAATTCATAGGAAGATTTCGTTTGGTGCCCAAAGACGTGCAGCGATATCGTCGGGGAGAGTTGGTGGAGCCTGTTAAGCCCATCATCTTCTATATAGACCCTGCCACACCTAAGAAATGGGTGCCTTATCTCATTAAGGGTGTGAACGATTGGCAAGTAGCTTTTGAGGCGGCTGGATTTAAGAGGGCTATTATCGGTAAGGAGTGGCCCAAAGACAGACCAGACATGAGTGTGGACGATGCGCGCTATAATGTAATTCGTTATTTGCCTGCGGAAATAGAAAATGCGTATGGCCCCCATGTTGTCGATCCACGGAGTGGTGAAACCATTGAGAGCCATATCTGCTGGTATCATAATGTGATGAATTTGCTTACCAAGTGGTACATGACACAGTGTGGTCCGCTTGATAAGCGAGCTCAGAAAATGCCCTTTGACGACAAACTGATGGGCGAGCTAATCCGTTTTGTATCATCTCACGAGGTAGGGCATACGCTCGGTTTGCGCCATAATATGGGAGCCAGCCATGCCACACCAGTAGAAAAGTTGCGTGACAAAGCATGGGTAGAGAAGCATGGACACACCGTTTCTATTATGGACTATGCTCGATTCAACTATGTGGCACAGCCTCAAGACGGCATTTCGTCAAAAGGTCTTTTCCCACGCATCAATGATTATGACAAGTGGGCGATTAAATGGGGCTATCAATATCGCCCAGAATTTAAGGATGAATTTGCAGAACGCAAAGCCTTACGTACAGAAACAACCAAAGTATTGAAAAACAATCCTCGTCTTTGGTTCAGTGGAGAGGGGCGTGATGAAGATCCTCGCTCACAAACAGAGGACTTGGGTGATAACAATGTCAAGGTATCTGATTATGGTATCCTTAACTTACAACGTGTTATGGCGAACCTGCCAAAGTGGACCAAACAGCCAGATAGTCAATTTGACAATCTTACAGAGATGCATGAAAGCGTACGTGATCAGTTCCGTAGGTACACCAATCATGTGCTAAAGAATGTAGGTGGCCGCTATCTTAACAATCTGCCAGGTTCTAAACCCTATGAAGTAGCACCTGCAGAGCGTCAGAGAGAGGCGGTAGATTTCTTGGCTCGTCAGTTGTTTGATGCACCATTATGGTTGTATCCTGACAATATCACAAGTATCACAGGTGACAATGCGGTTGCTCGTATTTCGAGTAATCAAAATCGTGTACTGAATTCTTTGCTCTCGTTAGACGTCTTGACTAAGATTTATAACGATTCTTTCGATCGCTCTTCGGCTTATCAATTGCCCGATTATCTTGACGATGTTTATCGTGCAGTGTGGAAACCATTAACGGCAGAACAGAATATAAAGAACACTACTCGTCGCACTTTGGAGCGTAGTTTTGTGCAATGTATCGACCAACTGCTTAACCCAAGTGAAAAACCACAGCGGGCATCCAATCTTTCTCAAATGCTTGCGACGGGTTCAGGTGGCAATTCTTCTTCGCTGACAAGTGATGCGTTGCTGTATGTACAAATGCTTTTGGATAAAGTAGAGACGTATTGTCAAGCACAACAGGCGCAAAGTAGTGGCGTGAATGCCATGCACTACAAAGACTTGTTACGACAAATCAAACGGGTTAAAGATAAGCAAACCTCGGTGAAATAAAAAGATAAAATAAAGCGTCTCAATGATAAGATACAGTCTTATCTTATCATGAAGAGAGGCTTTATCATCGACAATTTCAAAAAATAGCCATTTTATCAGAAGTGAAAGGATTCCTCTCAACGATAAAATGGCTATTTTTTTATTCTAATCTTTTGGTGGTAACTATCAAATTGTATGGAGCTGTTCTCGATGAAATGGGGGAATATGCCATTATCTATTAGTTCTTTGGGGGTGCCAACCTGTAACTGATGAGCATCGTCAATGAGCCATATCTTATCTGCAACTTGGATAGCTAACTCAATATCGTGGATAGATAAGAAGATACATTTATTCTCTTTGTGCGCCAGTCGTGCAAGTAACTGTAGTGTTTCGGCTTTGCTTTGAAAATCTAAGAAAGCTGTTGGCTCGTCCAAGATGATGACGGACGTCTGTTGTGCCAATGCTTTTGCTATAAAAACTTTTTGCTTCTCTCCGTCGCTTAGCGTTTGTATCTTCCTATGAGAGAGAGGGGTGATGCCAACAAGTGCGATGGAGGATTGTATAATTTCATCGTCCATCTTATTCAATCCTCCCCAAAATCCCGTGTACGGTGAGCGACCTAAGCCCACTAATTCGTAGACGGTAATGTTTTTAAGATCGAGTTTTTCGGTCAGTACCACACTTACTTTTTGTGCCAACTCTTGATGATTCCATTGTTGAAGTGGTTTGCCTGCTATCTTTATCGTACCCTTTAACGGTGGTTGAAAGCCAGCAAGTGTGCGCAAGAGGGTCGACTTTCCCGAGCCGTTTGCCCCTAATAGACAGGTGAGCTGTCCACTATACAGTGAGGCTGTGATAGGAGATACCACAGCGTGGTTATCGTATCCAATTATTAAATCAATGAGTTCTATCGTTTGCATCGTGTCGCAAAGATAAGCATTTAAGCAAAATATCTCTCTTCAACGCTCCTTTTTTATTCTAAAAATGTGTCTCTTTTTTAGGTGATAACGATGTTAAAAAAAATACGCTGTAACTCTTCTCGAGCTACAGCGTATAAGTATGTTTAACTAAAAAACTTTTCTTAGTAAATGAAAACCTCACGGCCTCCATTGTTACCTGTTAAACAATCTGTTTAATTTACCTTAAACCTAATAACTAAAAACCTAAATCTATTACTACTAACCTAAACAATCTATTAACCTTTTGGTGTTGCAAAGGTATGTACTTTTGCACTTCGTTCCAAATATGTCTTGCTGTTTCCTTGCAAAAATGGTGCTTTCTTGACTTATATCAACAAATTGTGTTCGCACACAATGTTGTTTTTCTTCACCAATAGGGTAGTGGTGATGTTTCTATATGCAGTCATATTGCTGAACGAATGGCTTAAAAAGCACTAATTTCTTGTTGGATTTTGTAAATTGATGTATCTTTACCCCTATAATAAAGCAGTGATATGCGGATATTGATAGTTAACACAAGTGAGAAAACGGGCGGGGCAGCATTGGCTTCTAATCGTTTAATGGAGGCTTTGAACAAGGCAGGATGTAAGGCAAAAATGTTGGTGAAAGATAAAGAGACCAACCAACTTTCTGTTGTAGCATTGCCTCGTGAGTGGCTTAAGCGGTGGCATTTCTTGTGGGAACGATGGTGCATCTTTTGCCATTTGCATTTTAATAGGCGGTATTTGTTCGCTATCGATATTGCCAATATCGGAACAGACATCACCCAACTGCGTGAGTTTCAAGAGGCAGACATCATTCATTTGGAGTGGATCAACCAAGGGATGTTGTCTCTTCGAAATATCCAAAAGATAGTGGAAAGCGGTAAACCCGTGGTGTGGACACTGCATGATATTTGGCCTGCAACAGGCATTTGCCACCTTAGTCTTTCATGTACGCATTTTAAGAAAGAGTGTGGAAACTGCTCTTATCTGCCAGGTGGAGGTTCTAAAACGGATTTATCGCACCGTATTTGGCAACGCAAAAATGCCATTTATCAACAAAGTAACATTCATTTTGTTACCTGTAGTAAGTGGTTAGGACAGCAAGCAAAGGCAAGTGGATTACTATCAAAGCAAGCCCTCTCTATCATTCCTAATCCTATTGATACCCATGTGTTTGCACCAGCAAGTAAGTACGAAGCTGCTCAACGGTTAGGATTGCCAACAGATAGACAGCTGATTTTGTTTGCATCACAGCGCATCACGAACGTTAATAAGGGTATTCAGTATCTCATAGAAGCGTGTCAACTACTCGTTAAACAGCAACCAGAGCTAAAAAGCAGCGTAGGATTAGTGGTGTTGGGCGGTCATGCAGAAGAGATAACGACTCGGTTTGATTTACCTACTTATCCACTTGGTTATGTGAATGATACGAAGAAAATTGTGGATGTGTACAATGCAGTAGACTTGTTTGTCTTGCCTTCGCTTTCTGAGAACCTGCCCAATACCATTATGGAAGCCATGGCGTGTGGAGTTCCATGTGTAGGTTTTGAGGTAGGGGGCATTCCTGAGATGATTGACCACCGAGAGAATGGCTATGTGGCGCATTATAAAGATGCTCAATCCTTGGCTGCTGGCATGGCATGGATATTGGATGAAGGAACCGACTACGAGACATTGAGCAAAAACTGTATTCATAAAGTAAGGACGGAGTATGCACAACAGCATGTGGCGGAACGATATTTGGCTGTGTATCAGTCCGTATGGAGAAATAAAAAGGAAGAATAGATGATTAAATTTACGATTATCACTTGTACCTATCAAGCGGAGAAAGAAGTGGAGAGGACACTAAGAAGTGTATTGAAACAAACATACAAGGATGTTGAGCACTTGATTGTGGACGGTGCTTCTACGGATGCAACGTTGCGGTTGGCGCAAGCTTATGTTACCGAGTCGCAAGCGCAAAACAACGGACATCAGGTAATGGTGACTTCCGAACCTGATAAGGGATTGTATGATGCGATGAACAAGGGTCTCAAACATGCTACGGGAGATTACGTGTTGTTTCTGAATGCTGGAGATACCTTTCCGTCTGAAAGCACCTTAACACAGGTGGCAGCATGTGCGGAGAGGGCGAGTGTCTTGCCTGGTGTGTTATATGGCGATACAGATATTGTAGACAATGAGGGGAGATTTGTGCGCCACCGTCGCCTTTCTCCGCCTAAAAAGTTGAGCTGGAAGTCGTTTATGCAGGGAATGGTGGTGTGTCATCAAGCTTTTTATGCACGCACGGATTTGGCAAAGCAAGTTCCCTATCAATTAAAATATCGTTATTCTGCAGATGTTGACTGGTGTATCAGGGTGATGAAAATGGCACAGAAACAAGGACTGCCTTTGCGCAATGTCCAGACTGTTGTGGCGAACTATTTGGACGGAGGCATGACCGAAAAAAATCATAAGGCATCTTTGAAAGAGCGTTTTCGTGTCTTGGAGTCGCATTATGGTTATCTCCCAACCCTCTTCATGCATGCATGGTTTGCAGTAAGGAGTGTGTTGAAAAAGTAAGTGTATGTGTGTTTGAACAAAATGTTTGGAGGATTGATGTGATATGAGATACACCAATCCTCCAAATAGCTGATAGAAGTTTATAATTCAATAATCATGGTTTGGCGTGGTTCTAACTGTATGTCAGCGGTCAAATCGATGGTTTTTCCTGTCTGTACCTCCACACCTGTTTTGTGTTGTCCAATTACTTCGGCATATCGCTTCACGTCCATTCGGGCTTCTTTCGATGTTCCGTTAAGTACGGTCAGCACGGTTTTACCTTGATATTGGCGTGCCAAGACGTACACCCCTTGGTGAGGGATGAACTGAATCTGCTTACCTTGGGCAATCACTTCATTTCCCTGTCGCCAATGCAGCAGCTTGCTGAGCCAGTTGAACATTTCGTTTTGTACCTTTGACCTGCCCTCTGCCGTGAATGCCGCGTGTACATCGCCTGGGAAACCACCTGGGAAATCCTGCCGTACATTACCATCGGTCACCTCTTTGGTGCCATTCATCAGCACTTCGGTGCCGTAATACAGCTGCGGAGTGCGGTTCATGGTGAGTAAAAGAGCTAAGGCTTGTTTGAGTGCGGCGACATCTTGTCCATTACCTAAGAATCGGTCGGTGTCGTGATTCTCGATGAAAGCCATGACATCTTTTGGATTTTCGTATAGGTAATCGTACACCAATGAGTTGTAAACCCTGTTCAGTCCATCCCACCATCCATCGGTCTCTTCATTCTTCGCCTTGTTGATTTTTTCAAAGAAGCTAAAATCCATAACGCTTTTCAGGTTGCTGTTGATGTTCGACAGCTTACTGTCTTTTTGCCAAGCAGCAGTATAAGCGGGTTCTGTGTTCCATGTTTCGCCCACCACGTTAAAGTTGGGATACTCCTCGTTGAGCGTCTTCATCCACAATGCCATGGCTTTGCGGTCGGCATAAGGATAGGTGTCCATTCGGATGCCATCGATGCCTGCGGTCTCAATCCACCATATACTGTTTTGGATGAGGTACTTGATGACGTGCGGATTGCGCTGATTCAAGTCAGGCATGGAGGGTACAAACCATCCGTCAACGGTTTCCTTTAGGTCTATTTTCGAAGCGTATGGGTCGAGCACCGGCGTGAGTTTATAACTGGTCTGCAAATACTTGGAGTCGGTTTTTGTGCCATTTGGCATGCCTGTCTTCTCATCTTTTCCTGTCTTCTTGCCTTCCTTGAGCCATTCAGGCATGTTCAACCAATCGTCAGAGGGTAATTCTTTGAGCCATGGATGTTCAAATCCACAGTGGTTGAAAATCATATCCATCACCACTTTAAGTCCTTTTTGGTGGGCTTCATCAATGAGTTGGCGATATTCCTCGTTGGTGCCAAAGCGTGGGTCTACCTTATAATAATCTGTCGTGGCATAGCCATGGTAGGTACTAAAGCCGTTGGTGTCGGGCGAATTGTTTTCCAATACGGGTGTGAACCATAGGGCGGTTACCCCCAAATTGGTGAAATAATCGAGGTGTTTGCGAATGCCCTCCAAGTCGCCCCCATGCCGAAGACTGGGTTTCGCACGGTCGCAAACATAGTTGTTCATGCCTTTTATCTGGTCGTTCTTGGTGTCTCCGTTGGCAAACCGGTCGGGCATGAGCATATACAGCACGTCGGCATTAGTGAATCCCATGCGCTTGTCGCCACTCATCTCTCGCTGCTTCAGCTCGTATTTCACCTTTTTTGTTTTCTTTCCCTTGGTGAACGACAACGTGATAGTGCCTGGCTTGGCATCCTTCAGGTTGAGATAAGCCAGCAAATAATGTGCGTTGGGCATCTGTACCACGCTGTCTATTCGCACGCCAGCGTCACGGGTGGTTACTTGAGTGCCGTGCAAGTCGTTGCCGTACACCATGAGTTGCAAACTCGCATCTTTCATCCCAACAAACCAATTGGTTGGGTCAATGCGATTTATTTGTATTTGGGCATTCGTCGTAAAAGTCTGTGTTAAAAGGCAAATGCCAAATAATAACTTCTTCATCTTATTTTCTTTTTACTGCTGTTTTCTTAAAATCATGGCTGATTGTGCAGGAACAATGGCCTTGTCGGCATGTTCATCGAGCATCAATTTCTCTGTTCCATTGACGTCGATGACCCCATCATAGCACAGTACGTTGTACGCTCCAGCCGGCAAGGATACCTGTTTTGCGATCTTGTTGGCATTGAGCAGCACGTAGATGTAGCTGTTGGTGGGGACATCAAACAAGCGATAACACACCAAGCAAGGCTCTGTTGGGAGGAATGTAAGATGCTGACGCACCGCCTCGGCGTTGCCCAAACGGAATGCGTGGTATTGCTTTCGCAGTGCAATGAGTCCTTTGTAATAGCTGAACACCTGTGGGTAACGCTGCAAATTGTCCCAATCCAACCGATTGATTTCTATGGGAGATTGATACGAGTTGTGTACCCCTTGTTTGTCACGAAGCATCTCTTCGCCACTCAACATGAACGGAACACCTTGTGAAGTGAACACTGCCGTTTGTGCGAGTAAGTCCAATCGGATGATTTCTTCGGTAGAAATGTTGGGTATTGACGCCTTCAGCCGGTCCACCAAGCACATGTCATCGTGGCAACTTACATAACTAATCATTTGTGTGGGTTCGGTTGCCCATGCCACTTTGCTGTAGTTCACTTTGCTCATGTCTACTTGTGGGTGTGCTATGGCACCGGCAATGCCAAACTTAATGCTCTCTTCTTCGCCCGCAATGCCAGCAAGGAACGCTCCTTTCCTGTCGTCACTGAAAGGACCACGCAATGCATCGCGCAATTCATCGCTAAAGGCTGCAATGCCTGGCAGTTGTTGGATGTTGGCTTTCATGGCGAGTTTGTCCACAGGATAAGCACAACTACCTGCACTCCATCCCTCACCATAGATATAAATAGACGAGTCTATCTTGTCCACTTCCTGTCGGATAGCGTTCATGGTCGCTATGTCGTGAATGCCCATGAGGTCGAAACGAAAGCCGTCAATGTGATATTCGTTGATCCAATATTTTACCGATTCTAACATGAATTGCCGCATCAAAGGTTTTTCCGAGGCTGTCTCGTTTCCACATCCCGATCCATTTGAATACTTGCCTTCTGCGTCCTTGCGATAATAGTAATCGGGGTAAGTACGCTGAAAGTTACTGTTTTCGATGTCGAACGTGTGATTGTACACTACATCGAGGATGACACGAATGCCCGCCTTGTGCAGGGCTTGCACCATTTGTTTGAACTCCTTGATGCGCACTTTGGGGTCTTTGGCGTTGGTACTGTATGCTCCCTCTGGCACATTGTAGTTTTTTGGGTCGTATCCCCAGTTGTAGTTGGCGTTAGATGTTTGGTGTTCATCCACCGAGGCAAAGTCGAACGAAGGCAACAAGTGTACCGCATTCACCCCTAACTCTTTGAGGTGGGCAATGGCTTTTGGTTCAGCCAATCCCACAAACTTGCCCTTATGAACTGCAGGAGAGGTAGGCGAATCGGTGTAATCGCGTACGTGCATCTCGTATAACACCAAGTCGGAGGGCGATGCCAGTGCAGGTCTCTTGTCGTTTTCCCACCCCTCGGGATTGGTTGTTTGCAGGTCAATGATAGCTCCTCTATTGCCATTGATGCCCACAGCCTTGGCAAACACGCCCGGAGTCTCGCCTCCTTTGTGCTGTTGGTAACCCAACACTTCAAAGGTATAGTACATGCCTTTCAGGTCGCCCTTCATCTCTTTTGCCCACACGTCGTTGCCCATTGACTTCATTTTTACGGTCTTTGTGGGCTTTCCACCTTCGCCTTCTTTGTACAAACGCAGCACGACACGCTTGGCAGCGCTTGGTGCATTGAGCTTGAATGCAGTTTTTTGAGGCGAATAAATCATTTCGTTGAACACTTTGGCAGATAAAGATAATTTACTTGTTGGCATCAGAAAAGCCAACAACAGGAATAAATAATATTGATAATGTCTCATCATTAAGGGTGTTATTGATTATTGTGCCATGAGCGAAACGGCAAATCCGCCACCGCTGGCTTGATTGATTTTCAATACGTCTCCACGCTTCACGGTTTTGTGCGTGATGACATATGCTTGTGGATTGTGGTCGTAATGGGCATTTTTAGCATCGGCATAAATCGTGCACTTGTACTTCTTACCCTTGTCGAGGAAGTCGAGTTTGATGACACTCTTGTGTCCGTTCTCGTCGCATTTGCCCCCGATAAACCAGTTGTCCGTGCCTTTTGCCTTGCGAGCCACGGTGATATAGTCGCCAGGTTCAGCCTCCAAATACTTGCTGTCGTCCCAGTCAACAGCCACATCTCGTATGAATTGGAACGCATCATCGTACTTCTCGTAGTGTTCGGGCAAGTCGGCAGCCATTTGCAGTGGGCTGTACATGGTGACATATAGTGCCAACTGTCCTGCCAAGGTGGAGTGTACAAAGCTGGTATTGTTGCTCCATTCTGACAGTTTCGTTACAAAAATACCCGGCGTGTAGTCCATCGGTCCGCCTTGTAAGCGAGTAAAGGGCAGGATAGTGGTATGGTCTGGATTGTTTCCTCCAAAGGCTTCGTACTCTCCACCTCTCGCACTTTCGTTGCCAACCATGTTAGGCCATGTGCGGCATAAGCCTGTTGGGCGTGTCGCTTCGTGCGCATTCACCATGATATGGTGCTTGGCGGCTTGCTTCACCACATACATATAATGGTCGTTCATGGATTGCGAGAAGTGGTGGTCGCCACGAGGAATGATGTCACCTACATATCCTGTCTTCACGGCATCATATCCATATTGGTTCATGAGATTGAAAGCTTTTTCCAAATGTCGTTCATAATTCACCGCACTGGATGATGTCTCGTGGTGCATCAAGAGTTTTACGCCTTTGGAATGGGCATACTCGTTGAGTCCCTTCAGGTCGAAATCGGGGTAAGGAGTAACGAAGTCGAACACGTCTTGCTTCCAATGGTTCGCCCAATCTTCCCAACCTACGTTCCATCCCTCCACCAAGACTTGGTCCAATCCGTTCTTGGCAGCGAAGTCGATGTATCGCTTCACCTTGTCTGTGTTAGCTGCATGGCGTCCGTTTGGCTTCGCTTTGCTCCAGTCTATTTGGTCGAGTTTGATAGACGGGAACTCGTCGGTGTAGTTCCATGCGCTTTTGCCAACAATCATTTCCCACCACACACCGCAGTATTTTGTGGGATGAATCCAACTCGTGTCTTCTATCTTACACGGCTCGTTGAGGTTCAGTATGAGGTTGCTCGACAACATATCGCGTGCGTCATCACTCACCATTACCGTTCTCCAAGGACTCTTACAAGGGGTTTGCATGCACCCTTTGGCACCGTATGCGTCTGGGGTGAGCCAGCTTTCAAACGTCATGGTCTTATCGTCTAAGTTGAGGTGCATGGTAGAATAGTCCACACAAGCTGCCTCGTGGATGTTGATGTACAGCCCATCTTGGCTTTTCATTTGCAGCGAGGTCTGCACGCCTGTTGGCGAGAACACTGCCACCGACGAGTTTCCCCAGTTCACAGCATCATGAAAACGACCTCTGATTTCAGAGAGTTTGCTTTGTTGTGTCTTTTGTTCTTGCGTGTCATAGTCGCCCGGAATCCACCATGCCGTATGGTCGCCAGCCATGGCAAACTGCGTATGTTCTTCCTTAATGAGGAAATAGGTCAAGCTGTCTTGCTGCGGAAATTCATAGCGCAATCCCATTCCCTCGTTGTAAACACGGAACCGAACAATGATATTGCGCTCAGAAGAGGCTTGATGCAACGTTACCGCCAATTCGTTATAATGATTTCTGATGGTTGTGGTCTCCCCCCAAACGGGTTTCCATGTCTCGTCAAAGGTGGATGTCTGCGTGTCTTTAATCGTAAACCCATTCATCAAGTCGGTTTCCCTAAGCCCCTTGGAGGCGTGTTTGTCCTTCATGAGTTCCAAGCCCAAGCGCGACGGTTTCACCACAGCTTTGCCTTTGTAAGTCATGGAATAGGTGGGTACGCCATTGCCTTGCAGACTAAAGTTGACGCTTACATTGCCATTGGGTGATTTGACTACTTGTGCCAACAATGCCATTGGCAGCATAAAAAACAAAAGGATGAGGTTGATTTTCTTCATGATGTTGTGATTGAAAAGTATGCCACAAGGGCGCAAACCCTTGTGGCTATAGGTGTGAGGGGTAGGGTGTTAGACCCTTCCCGACTGTGAGTTCAGTTCACATAGATTGCTCACCAAGCTGTTGTCGGTCAGCATGTCTTCTATGTTCAGATGCATCCGATAACGCCAATAATGCTTGGGATTGGCAGGAATGTTGATGCGTTCGGCGTTGGCATCGTCCAGTCGGAGCCGTTCGTCCATGGACAACCAGTCTTGTATGGACAGGATGCAGAGCATGGAGGGCGATGCCAAGTGTTGCCAAATGATGTCGCGAGCCAACCAACCCGGCAGTGGGTGAGGGGCAGGTCCTTCCTTTCCAAGCATGGTGTTGTAATAATGCTGTGTGCGTGGGTAGTCTTCGTCCCACCATTGGCGCAGCGTTGGCATATCGTGTGAGGATATGGTAGCCACACTTCTGTATGGGTTGCGGGGCAAATAGCCAAAAGTTACCTTTGGGTCTTTGGGCATCGACTGCACCTCGAGACTGAGGATGCGCAGCTCGTTCATCACCCATGCCACGCAATCGGGCACCATTCCCAAGTCTTCGGCACACACCAACATGCGGGTAGCCTGTACCAATTTAGGCAATTTCTTCATCGCCTCGTGATACCAGAACTGGTTGTTGCGGCGATAGTAGTACTCGTTGTACAAACGGTTGAACGCCTGTTTGTCCACATCCCACAGACTTTCGTAAATGAAGTTGAATTGTGCCGTGATGCGTGGGTGGAACAGATGTGGGTTCTTCTTGTCACGAACAAACAACACATTGTTGGCAAGTGCATACAGTCCGTCGCGTATCCATGTGTTCTTCTCGTCCATCTCTTGCCCCTCGAAGGCTGCTTCAATCTTACGCTCGGTATTGAAATGCTCGTTCAATTCAAACACGTCGTCGTGAATATGGTTGAGGTATTTGGCGATGACCTCTTCACGATGTTCGCCAAACACTCTGTCGATAACCCAGTTGCGGACGTAAGGCTTTGTAAACAAATCTTCTTGGAAGTTGAGTCCGTAGGATGCTATCTCCTCGCGCGACATACCCAGCGAGGGCGAAAACTGACCGCACAAGCCGTTGACACAGCTAATAGGTATTTCCCAAATGCGGAAGAATCCCAATACGTGGTCGATGCGGTAAGCGTCGAAGAACTCCGCCATGTTCTTGAAACGGCGTTCCCACCATGCGCATCCGTCTTTCAACATCTCATCCCAGTTGTAGGTGGGGAATCCCCAATTCTGTCCGTTGACGGAGAAATCATCGGGTGGCGCACCAGCCTGTCCGTCCATGTTGAAGTATTTGGGTTCTACCCAAACGTCGCAGCCGTGACGACTCACACCAATCGGCACGTCGCCTTTGAGTACGATGCGCTTGCTTTGCGCATAGGCGTGCGCCTCTTTCATCTGGGTGTATAGCACAAACTGCACGAAGTAGTAGAACGCTACTTGTTGATATGCCTTGTTGCTTGGGGTGCTTAACGCCTTGCGGTCTGCCTCGTTCCATGCGTGGTGGTCGGGCCATTGTGTTGCGTCTGCCGTGCTATATTGGTCGCGCAGGTAGCAGAACTGTGCATAAGGTACCAGCCAGCGATCGCTCTTTTCGAAGAACGCTTTGTACGCCTTGGTGCCCATGGTGCGTTTGCCCTCTTGCTTGAAGAGTAGCTGTAAGAAATCTATCTTGCTTCTCATCACGCGTACATAGTCTATCTGTGGCAGGCAGTTCAGCTCATCTTGCAGTGCGTCAAATTGCGCTTGCTGTGCCTTGTCATTGAGTTTGGGCAATTGGCGCAAGTCGCAATAGAGCGGATGCAACGCAAACACGCTGATGCAGCTGTAAGGGTAAGAGTCGGTGTAGGTGTAGGTGGCTGTGGTGTCGTTGATGGGTAACAACTGAAGGACGTGCTGTCCGGTGGCTTCCACAAAGTCGATCATTGCCTTGAGGTCGCCAAAGTCGCCCACGCCAAAGCTGCCTTTGCTGCGTAGTGAGAATACGGGAACCAATGTTCCAGCCACCTTTGTGTTGGGCATGGGCATGAAAGCCTGATCCAAGTGGTACACTACCACGTCGCCACGGTTGAGCTTGGGTACGTCAATGGTGCGGTTGAAGCACGGTTCCCACATGGGTTCGTTCGTGGGAAGGCTATACGACAGGGCAGCAAACTTTAGTTCTATGTGCTGCTCGCTCAGTGTTTCAGCGTCCACGTCCACCACCCATTCGTTGTGCTGGTGCTGGGTCATGGGCAGTGCTTTGCTGATGTTCCACTCGCCCAATGTCTCGGTGTCGCCCGACAGCACTAAATATTGGTCGGGCTTGAGTTGTGGAGAACGTACGATGATACGCACCGTCTTGTCGTAAGCCGTGGGCTGCAGAGCTTGCAATGTGCTGCGGTGAAGGCAGTCGGTGAAAGCCGAAGAGTACAGATACGAGTCTTCTGGTATCTGCATCCAATGGTCGTACACATGGTATTGCTTCGCTTTGGCTGCCGTGAGGTCAAGGCGGTGGGTAAGAGTGGTCCATTCCTTGCGCGTTACCTTTCCGTCACATTCTACCGAGTAGTAGTAGCAAAGGGAATTTTGCGCTTCAGTGGCAGACAGCTTGAGGTCGCACTGCCAGTGCAGTCCGTCGGTGGTGTACATTCTATAGGGAGTATAAAGCCCATCTGCAGGCTGACCATCATTCACTACATTCAAGATGAGGTCTTCCCCAAATACCGTTTTGTATTCAATGTTAAATAATAGATTCATAGACTAAGGGTTAGTAGTTGTTCGACTGTCAATAAGTCGCTTATCTGCAAATTTATAAAGAATAGGTAGGGGGTCGCTGCCTTGTAGAGATAAAATTGTAAGAAATATTGCGCAAACGTTTGCGCTTCCTCTCTTTATTATGAATGCACAGGGTAGGCGAGTACCTGTGATTTTGTCCTGATTTTTCCTTTTCAGAAAGTTGAGAAATAGATTTTGGAACGGTTACAGAGGTACCCTTTTCGTCTCGTTTTTACTCCTCTCGGCGCTTAACCCATTACTTTAGTCGCGCTATCTTGTGTGAATAAGGGTACAAAGTGGTGCAAATAAACCTGTTAAGTCAATGCTTTAGTCCCATTGAAGCATTGAGTTAGTTCCACTTCACTATGCAAATTTTGGGTTAAGACGCTGATATACGGATAAATACAAAAATTGCTTATTTGCGACCAAAAGGGCAGTTGTTGGCAAATATGCGAGTATTGATACCCGATGTAAAATATTTTCTTATTGCACACCTCATCCTTTCTCCACCATACAGGGAGGATACAATACTCTTCTAAGCAGGGAAAAGTGATCGACAGACGTGAATGCTGGGCTGTTCTATGGTTGTCCTTTCCTTGCAGCGGGTAGTACCATTGTTAGAAATAGTCATATCTCACTTCGTTCAACGGTACACCACGGTAATTATAAGGCGTGCTTTGGGGTTACTTTGCCGCTTCTTATTTCGTTTGGAGTGCCTTCGAGTGTCTCCTTGCAGAATGTGGACATACGTTGCACCGACGAGAACTTAAACTGATTGGCTATCTCCTCTAACGTGTCATTGGTGTTGCGTAGGGCTTTGAATAGTGCCTCGCCTTTAACTTTGTTCACCCAAGTTTTGGGTGGTTCGCCAAAACACGTTTTGAAGTGGCGAATGAAGGTAGGTCTGCTCATACACACCTTTTCAGCCATTTCGTCAACGGAGGGATAGGTGCCCGACATACCCATGATGGTTTCTTGAAACGATAAATTCACTCGAAACAGTGGAGCCAAAAACGACGCCAGGGTGTCGGTAGGATAATAGGCTTGCATCACCGCTGTAAATTCGCGTTGCTTAATGAGTTGAATATCGCAGCACAGCAGTTTGTCTACGATATAGTCGGCTGTTTGGCGAGCCAGCACTTGGACAGGTTTTATCATGTCAATCGCAAATAACCAGTCGTCGCGTTTCGGTGCGTTGCTAATCTTTTCGTCGCTAAGAATGCTTCGGCAAAATCTAAATTTGCTGTCAATGAAGTAAAGAACTAAAAGTGTACTGTCTTCGAGAAAGCTTATAGAGTTATTGATGCCCGCAGGCATCGGAAACATTTGGTTGGTTTGTACGGTGAAACTTGGAAACTGTTTGCCTTCTACGTGCATGCAACCTTCTAACAAAAAGATCATGGCTGTACGCGAAGGATCTGTATGCGTGGTGACTCCTTTCTGCTCCTTCAAAACCCTAAAGCCTGTAGGGCTGTTATTCCTATAATGTTCGCACATCAGGTGCTTATTCAAGTAGTAAACGTGCATAGGCAGTTTGTATGTTTTATAATTTTGTTGTGAATTTATAAAAAATGTGCGACATATGTTGCAAATATTAAGAAAAGTTATAAATTAAAGAATTGTTTTAAAATAAATTAAGAACTTTTTCCATATAAATGTTCATTTATGCGGTTCGCTCCACCTATTATATTGCGTGCCTCTATTTTCACACTTTTTTGTCAATTTCATTTTAGTACTATCAATATTGAGCAAAATAAAGATTGAAACAAAACGATAATTTTTTGAAATAATTTGTTATGCGCCCTTATTATAAAGATGCCTAATTTTGCAAACACAAGTAATATAGAAGAATTATACCGAAAAAAACAAGAGATAAGA
Organism: Prevotella sp. TCVGH; assembly: GCF_023522295.1. Taxonomy (NCBI): domain Bacteria; kingdom Pseudomonadati; phylum Bacteroidota; class Bacteroidia; order Bacteroidales; family Prevotellaceae; genus Prevotella; species Prevotella sp. TCVGH. The sequence continues at coordinate 19,821 of NZ_QFFX01000032.1, forward strand.
TAACGAATCATAAAATAATAAGAATCAACTAATCAACTAAAACGAGGAGTATTTATGTATGAAGAAAGAATATGTAAGTCCAAGGGTGGATATTATTTACACAAAAATGGAAGATGCGTTGCTGGCAGGATCTGAAGGTGATGGTAAAACACCACCGATTGGTGCTAAAGCCTACGGCGGTGATTTAGACGACTTCACAGATGAACCTTTTTGGAATGATGAAAATAGATGGAAATAACTTATAACAAACGATTAAAAACAAACGATTATGAAGACTAAAACAATAAAAGGTGTTTTTACTTTGATAGCCATCAGCTTGCTGGGCTTTCTGACAGGCTGCTCTGAGAATGATGTGCTGAACGAAGTACACGGAGCCGCAGCCGACCAAACTTCGAGTGTCATATCTGGAACGGGATCCTTTGACACCGATGAGGTGGATGCCATGTTCAACACGACTCCAGAGACGAGAGCAACATTCCATTACAATAGCCAAAAGAAGTTGAGCTACAGCTGGAAAAAGGGTGAAAGAATACCTGTGTTCATGTGCTACAAGCAAGGCAACAAGCAGAAAGTGGTAGAAGATGAGGTATATGCGGTGAATGGATACAACATAAAGTTCAAGATAAATATACCTGCTGACTTCGACCGGAGACGTGGCGACCTGTATATGGGAGCTGTCATGGGCAAGCAGCCAGGCGTGAACAACGGCGCATGGGCAAGCGGCGTGACGGCTGACGGAAAGGTCAAGATAGAGACTTCACATACAGCAGATGCAACATCAGACCAGTTTAACCTGCCTTTCTATGCTCCTCTGACCAAAGTCAAAACGCATGGCGACATCAGTCTTAATTTCAAAGCACTCGGTAGTTGGCTGGTTGTGACGATGAACGTGCAGAAAGACATCAATCCCGATTTCTTGGTGGTAAACTCTGATGTGGTGTCCACCAATGGCTCATTCGACCTGTTCTCCTCTGAGGATGGAGTGGCAGCATGGCAACCAGAAGCTACGACGCAGCAGAACATCAGGTTTGATGTGAAAAACTTTCAGGTAAGGGCAAAGCAAGAGAGCAAGCCATTTACAGTGTGGTTTATGCCCATTCTTAACAAGAAATCACAACAGCCTACTACAGTGAGTCTTCAAACAAAGGCTACCTACTCAAGCAAAATGCTTCAATATTCTAAAAAAGTCTTTGACAAAAACGAACAATTAAAGAATAACAAGGTTTACTATGTTGACATTACTGAAAAAGTTTGTGACAAAGGCTTGGTGATTACACAGTTCTGGTCAACACGAAAGAGCAGATATTGCAATCGCAACGTTCTTCAGATTACCAATATCAGCGATCATGAAATCAGTTTGGAGGGTTATTACCTCGTTCGCTCTGTATTTGGTAGCGCTGAAACGCCTTCTGGCGTGATTGACTTGGGTAAATTGGAAGAAAACAACGCACAATTCTTGTACAATCATCGCCAAAAGAAAGTACTGCCAAGTGGTGCTTCGCTCCTGATTACTGGCTTTAATAGAAGAGTTGCTGAAGGTGCTTTCGATTACTGTGAAGACGAAATTTATCAAATAGCACTCCTTGGAGAAAATGAAAATCTGCTGCGACAGTTTGTACCACAAGGGAATCGTGACCGCTGTGGCAGAGAGTCGAACTGCCACTTCTGCAACGCTTACTTCCTGACCTTTAACGGTACAGATATCTCTTTGTCAAAGCCAAACGACATTGTGGATAACTTTGGACGTGACGCTTGTGGCAGAATTTACAACTTCCAGTTCTGCAACCGTACCTATTATCGTATACCTTATTGTTATATCTATATGGGCGAGCAAGGTCTTGGTGGCGAAGCTACTCATCTCTATAAGCCAGAGAGACGAATAAGATATAATTATGACCCGTACACGTACTCGTACTGGGGACCGATGGAGATCTTTAGCACATGTGCCTGGAGACTTGAATATGAGACCAAGGTTACATCTTTAGGCTTTTGGGGAAAATTGGGTGACAGACCCATGCTCAGAAATAACATGTATTAATGATACAGAGTTCGCAACTGCGAAGAGGTGTCAGACATTGATGAATATAAAACAACTACTTATTATATAAGGTGCATTTGGCTCAAGACTGCAACGGTTTGTTGGTTTGAGGCAAGATATGCACAAGGCTGGATTCCATGCGAGGAGTCCAGCCTTTAATTTTTTTATCATCATCTATCAATCAAGTCTTTGTTTCTAACACAGACTGAAGGGAGAGGCGAGAGAAATTAGAAAGCGTTAGTGGCTTTGCAAATTCATCAATCTTTGACATCTTTGATTAACGATACAGCAGCTGCACCAAACAATAATGAGATGCCCGCAACAACCATCATGTGGCTTTGTACCGACCCCACCATACTGAGGAGTGTGCCTCCTATTACCGCAGCAATGATTTGCGGGATACAGATGGTACCATTGAACAAACCGAGATAAGCGCCCATGTGTCCATAACCTTGTAAGGCATTGGTGACAAAGGTAAAGGGCATGGCTAACATCGCTGCCCACGCACAGCCAATGAGCAGGAAGGGAATGAACAATAAATACTGGTCGTGTATCACTGTACAAGCAGCAAAACCTATGGCTCCCAATACTAAACTGAGGGCGTAGGCAGTTTTTCGACTACCGAGTTTGGGCAATAGCGGTGCCCATAACACAGAGCCAATGGCTTGTACGGCAAACAATACGCCCACCCAGTTGCCAGCTTCTTGAGCTCCCTCACTCGCCATGTCGGTGGTGCCCCACACGTTGGCTGCTACGGTACCATGCGTATAGGTCCACATGTACATAAAGGCTATCCAGCTGAAGAACTGCACGACACCAACCTTCCAAAAGGTAGAAGGAGCGTGTTTGAGTAGGGTGATCCAGTTTTCTTTCTGTTCTACATCAACTTTCAAGCTACCATTGTATTGCTCATATTCCTTCGGAGGCCACTCCCTTACCTTGGAAACAGTGTAGCCAACACAGAGAATCAGGATGCCTGCACCAACAATAAAACTGTAGATGACCGAGTCGGGGACCACACCCTTGGGGGCTGTATTAGCGATGCCCAACAGTGCGAAAAAGAATGGAAACAGGTAACCCACAAGAGAACCTGCATTGCACAGCAGACTTTGGATGGAATACGCCTTAGCTTTCTGTTTTTCGTTCACCATATCACCCACGAGCATCTTAAAGGGTTGCATCGCCATATTGATAGAGGTGTCGAGGAACATGAGCATGACAAGTCCGAAAATCATTGCTACCGATGCCGTCATGCCGAATGAGCCAGACTGTGGGAGCAGGCACATCACCAGTACCGCAGCCGCAGCTCCGATGAATAAGTAGGGGATGCGACGCCCATAGCGTGTCCATGTTCGATCCGAAAGCGTGCCGATAATGGGTTGCACTACGATTCCCATGAGGGGAGGTAAAATCCAAAAATAACTAAGATTGTGTGGGTCCGCACCTAATGTGGCAAAGATGCGTGAGATGTTTGCACTCTGCAGCGCATACGCAATCTGTACACCGAAAAATCCGAAACTTAAATTCCAAAGATTCCAAAAGCTCATGTCGGGCTTTCTTTTTAATTCATTCATATAGTTTTTTAGTTTATGAGTTTTTAGTTTATGAGTGATTAGTTTACGAGTTTACAAGTTGATAGTATTTTTGGTTACGAGTGATTAGTTTACGAGTAATTAGTTTACGAGTTTACGAGTTGATAGTTTTTTAGTCGGTTGTTGATAACTTATCAATTAATGTGTTGTTGAGATTCGTTTTATTAACCATTAACTTGTCAACTCGTCCACTTGTGAAATTGTCCACTATCAGTCCATTAACTTGTCCACTTGTGAACTTGTCCACTATCAGTCCATTAACTTGTTAACTCGTCAACTTGTCCACTCGTCAACTAAACATTACCTTGTTGTTCCTCTAATAATGAGTTTTGTCCTTACAATCCTCTTTTCAACTTTGTCGGGAGGCAGCAAGCCTTCTACTTTGGAGATGAGAATGTTAGCCGCTTCTTCGCCTACTCGGACACCACGTTGCTCTACGGTAGTGAGCATGGGGTCACAAGCCTTGGAACGGTCGCCATTGGTAAAACCACAAATGGAAATATCTTCAGGAATGTGGTAACCCATGCGCTTAGCCGCATAGAGTATGCCGACAGCCGTATCATCATTTACTGCAAAGAAAGCATCAGGAATCTCTTCTTGTTGCAACAGTTCGGGGGTCAGCACTTCGGCATCCTCTCTATTGTCACAGATTCGAAGAAAGTTCTCGTTTACTTTGAGTCCATTCTTGAGGAGGGCATCACGGTAACCGTTGTATCTGTTTTTGGAAATCTCTAAAGTCATGGGCGAACTATAACAAGCAATTCGTCGACATCCCGTATTGATAAGGTGGGTTACTGCATTGTAAGCGCCCATATAGTCATCTACTACGACACGGGAACAGTTAATGCCCGTACAGATGCGGTCATAGAAAACCAGTGGCATGTGATGATCGATAAGTTTTTTGAAGTGCTCATACTTGACTGTATCTTTGGCTTGAGAAACAATCACCCCGCACACCCGATTCTTATAGAAGTCTTGACAAATCCTCACTTCTCGTTCATAACGTTCATTGCTTTGTGCTACCATGATGCGATAGCCGTGTGTGGTAGCCTCTTCCTCAATACCCGAGAGAATACTCGAAAAGTAAAAATGAGAGAGTTGCGGCACAATAACTCCAATCACCTTTAGTGGTTTGACACGACTGTTTCGTAGTGATTCAGCAATCACGTTGGGATAGAAATGATGTTCGCGCGCGTAAGCTTGTATCTTCTCGCGTTGTTCTTTGCTGATACGAGGATTATCTTTGAGTGCACGTGAAACCGTAGCCACTGAGACTCCCAATGCTTGCGCAATGTCTTTCATTGTGATGGGCAACGATGTTTCCATTTAGGTTGTTATTAGTTTTGCAAATGTATGTAAAACAAAAGAATGCTCAAAACGTCTTTATCATTTTATAAAGATGACGAACATGCAAACGTTTGCATTGCAAATATAGTGAATTTTGCACTTAAAAAGAACAATGACAGTTAAAGAAAACTAACTTTGCAGCATGAGGAGAAACTAACCATGAGTCATAACGACCTACTAACCACCCTCAAAAGGAATTCCTGACATGCTGAATGAAGACACCCATCAAGCCTTTTAATAGCTAATAGCTGTTGGGGATATTGACCTAAGAAACTCTAAATTTATTATTATATTAACTTAAAACTAAAAAAATGAAGCAGGTAAAATTTTCATTACCGCTGAGAATGCTCACACTCATCTGTGTGTTGTTCATTTCAGCAAGTGCCTTTGCGCAGCAGATTGCCGTGAAAGGACATGTGAAGGATGAAACCGGCGAACCCATTATTGGTGCCACTATTCGAGTAGCGGGACAAACGGGAGGTACGGTGACAGACTTTGACGGAAACTTCACCATTAATGCCAACACGGGCGACATGATCTCTGTTAGTTACATTGGTTACGATGTCTTCGAGGCACCAGCAGCTGCCAAGATGGTCGTTACTCTTAAAGAAGCCAAAGGTGAATCTATCAATGAAGTGGTAGTAATTGGCTATGGACGAGTGAAGAAAAACGACCTGACGGGTAGTGTTACTGCCTTGAATGCAGAAAAAATGGTAAAAGGAGCTGTTACCTCTGCCACCGATATGTTGGTAGGTAAGGCTGCTGGTGTGAGTGTTATCACTGACGGTGGTGCACCAGGTGCTGGTGCAACGATACGTATTCGTGGCGGTTCGTCTATGTCAGCGTCCAACAATCCGTTGGTAGTGATTGACGGTGTACCCGTAGACGATGGCGGCATCAACGGTATGGCAAATCCCTTGAGTACCGTTCACCCTGATGATATTGCTACCATGACTATCTTGAAAGATGCGTCGGCAACAGCTATCTATGGTTCGCGTGCATCAAATGGTGTGATTCTTATCACTACCAAAAAAGGTAAGGCAGGTGGTATCCAAGTTGGATATAGTGGTTCTGTGAAGGTAAGCACCCATGCCAAAGAGGTGGACGTAATGTCGGCAGACGACTTCAAACGTTTTGTTATCTCCAAGTTTGGCGAGCAAAGCATGCAAGCCAAGGCTCTTGGTACGAGCGATACCAACTGGCAGAAGGAAGTGCTACGCACATCGGTTAGTACCGACCACAACATCAACGTGTCGGGTGCAGTGGCTAATTTGCCTTACCGTGTGTCGTTGGGCTACACGAATGAAAATGGTATTGTGAAGACATCTAATATGGAACGCTTCACAGGTGCGATCAACTTGAGTCCGCAACTCTTTGACAAACACCTCAGCATACAGTTGAATCTCAAGGGTATCTATAACACCAACCGCTTTGCAGACCTTGCCTCCTTGGGTATGGCAACACAGTACGACCCCACACAGCCCATCTATATGAAAGGGTCTGAATATGGTAACGGTTATTTCATGTATCTCAATGATAAGGGAAAACCTGTTGACATTGGCTTGGCTAACCCTGTATCCATCCTCACGGATAAGAGCGACAAGACAAAGGTGTACCGCAGCATCGGCAACGCACAGTTCGATTATAAGTTCCATTTCTTACCCGACTTGCGTGCGAACCTCAACTTGGGATATGATGTTTCTAAGGGAACGGGCGACGTAATAACCGTAGATAACTCTCCTATGTCGTGGACGTGGGGCAATTTCAAGAAAGGATTTGGCGAGAATAGCAGCTTCTGGCAGCTCAAACGGAATACGCTGTTGGAATTTTATATGAACTACACCAAGACCTTTGGCGCACACTTCATTGATGCCATGGCAGGTTATTCGTGGCAACATTTCTATCGTTCGGAATGGACGAAGTATCCCTATTCAGAGGCTAAGGCAAAGGAATATGGCACAGAGTTCTACAAAGGCGAAGACGATATCATTACCGAGAACTACCTTGTGTCGTTCTTTGGACGTGTGAACTACACCTTATTAGATCGTTATCTCTTGACTTTCACATTGCGTAATGATGGTTCTTCACGCTTCAACAAGGACAATCGCTGGGGCGTATTCCCATCGGCAGCATTGGCTTGGCGTATCAACGAGGAGGATTTCTTGAAAGACACACGCTGGCTTGATGACTTGAAACTTCGTTTGGGTTACGGTGTGACGGGTCAGCAGAACCTCAATAGTGGCGATTATCCCTACATGGCACGCTACGCTTACTCACAGCCTGGAGCCAATTACTACTTCGGTGACAAGCGCGTACAGCTCATCGCACCATTGGCTTACGACGAGAATTTGAAGTGGGAAGAGACCACAACCTACAACGCCGGTCTCGACTTTGGCTTCTTCAAAGGCGTGCTCTCGGGTACATTGGATTTCTATTATCGTCAGACTAACAACTTGTTGAACACTGTTACGGCACCAGCTGGTACCAACTTCAGCAATGAGTTGCTTACCAATGTCGGCACATTAGAAAATAAAGGTGTAGAACTCTCGTTGACAGCTCACCCTATCACAACCAAGGATTTCCAATGGACATTGGGTTACAACGTGTCGTACAATAAGAATACCATCACCAAGCTGACGTTTAACGACGACCCCAAATATAAGGGCGTGATACATGGTGGCATTGATGGCGCGACAGGCTACAACATTCAAATCAACTCTGTTAACAAGCCATACAACTCATTCTATGTATTTGAGCAGATGTATGACGAGAAGGGTACTCCTATTGAAGGGGCTTATGTAGACCAGAATAACGACAATAAGATTGATGAGGGCGACCTTATTCCTTACAAGAAATCGGCTCCCGATGTCTACATGGGTTTGACATCGCAAATGAATTACAAGAACTGGGATTTATCGTTTGCCCTTCGCTCGAGCATTGGCAACTATGTGTACAACAACACACAGTCTAACCGTGAGGCATGGGACGGTTCGCAGATGTACGACCAGACAGGCTTCTTAAAGAACCGCTTGAACTCTGCCACCAACAAGAACTTCCATGTAGGGCAGTATCGCAGCAGCTACTATGTGCAGAAAGCTGACTTTGTTCGCATGGACAACATCTCGCTCGGTTACACATTCAACAAGCTGTTCAATGATAAACAGTCCGCTCGTCTGTACTTCACCGTGCAAAACCCATTTGTCATTACCAACTACAGCGGCATTGACCCTGAAATCAGCGGTGAGGGTATAGACAAAAATATCTATCCGAGACCTATTTCGTTTATGTTTGGTTTCAATTTAAAATTCTAAATAGCAACTCAAAATGAAAAAATATCATATTAAAAAGTCATTGTTCTTGCTCTTGTCAGGAGCATTGTTAGGAATGACCTCCTGTGTAGGAGACTTGGATACCGAACCGTTGGACAAGGATGAATTAGTGTCTAATGTAGTGTTCAAGGACGACATCAACGCTTATACCCAGAGCCTCGCCAAGATTTATGCGGGCATGGTGATAGGTGGAAACAAAGGTGGAGACGCCGAGCAAGACGTCAAAGGAATCGATGGAGGCTCGCAGGCTTCTTTCATACGTGTGCTGTGGAACATGCAGGAACTGGCATCCGATATGGCTCACTGTGCATGGAACGACCCTGGAATTCCTGGCTTCAACCACCTTTCTTGGGATTCTTCAAGCCCATGGATCAAGGGTTCGTATTATCGATTGGCTTACCAAATCAACTTGGCGAATGCTTTCCTGCGTGAAACCACCGATGACAAACTGAGTAGTCGTGGTTGTAACGAGCAGGTTAAGCAAACGGTAAAGGAGTATAGAGCTGAGGCTCGATTCCTGCGTGCGCTCACCTACATGTACGCCCTTGACCTGTATCGCAACTATCCCTTCTTTGATGAGAATAGTACAATAGGTAGCGAACGTCCACAACAAATTATGAAGGACGACCTTTATAAATATGTGGAGAAAGAATTACTTGAATGCGAGAAGGACCTTGCTGCTCCCGCTGTTGGTTGGAACAAGAATTATGGCAACGCCAACAAGGCTGCCGCTTGGGCTGCTCTGTCGCGTTTGTACCTCAATGCAGAGACCTACGTGGGGCAAAAGAAGTACACCGAGTGCATCACTTATAGTAAGAAAATCATTGCAGCTGGCTACGAATTGGAATCCAACTATGCTGACATGTTCAAGGCGGACAATGATCATTCCAAGGAAATGATTTTCCCACTTCGCTACGAAGGTGCTGAAACCATGACTTGGGGAGGTATGACCGCTCTGTTGTGTTGGGGTTCTGCACAATTCCAAGAAGAGACTAATGCCAAGGGAGCTTGGCAAGGAGTACGTGCCAAGTCGTCATTGCTCAAGTTGTTTACCAACGAGAAAAAGCATGAAGAAGACACACGCTTTGCTATGCTACGTTTGGATGGAACCAAGAACGTGGAAATTGTCAATGAGGCAGATTTTAAGGACAATGGCATTCCTGTAACCAAATTCTGTAATCTTAATAAGGATGGCAGCAAGCCTGCATCTTCTGAAGCTTATGTGGACTTCCCATTGTTCCGTTTGGGCGAAATTTATCTGAACTTGGCAGAGGCTGTTCTCCGTGGAGGAACAGGGGCAACCAAGAACGAAGCCATGAACTATTTGAACGAATTGCGCAAACGCGCCTATAAGGATAAGACCGTGGCTCCAATTGATGACAACAACTTCACACTGAAATTCTTGCTTGATGAGCGCGGACGTGAGCTCTTCTTCGAGGCACAACGCCGCACCGACCTCGTGCGCTTTGGTAAGTACACTTCCGCTGATTACCTATGGCCCTGGAAAGGTGGCGTGGCTGAAGGCAAAGGGGTGAATGACAAATACAAGATATTCCCCTTACCTTCTGACGACATTGGCTCGAACCAGAACTTGAAACAGAATGATGGTTATTAATGGATTAAAACAAGATAGATCATGAAACTAAAAAATATATTATTCCTTGCCGCTGGTTTCTTGGCAATGACATCGTGCTCTGACGATATCACCACGCCAGTGCTTAAGTTACAGCAGGCTGCGAAACTCAATGCTGTCAATCCAGCTGAGATAACCTTTACGCAGGAAAATAGTGGCAAAGCGTTTCCCGACATTAGCTGGGAAAAAGCCAATTACGGCAAAGGTGCGGTGGTAAAGTACACCGTAACCATTACCAATAATGAGAACAAAAAGAGTATCGTGGCAGGTGATACAGAGAACGCTAAACTCTCTTTCACCAATGAGGCGATGAACTCGCTGTTGGCGAAGATAGGTGCCTATCCTGGTCACACCTATGACTTTACCGTGTCGCTCAAGTCTTCGGCATTCGAAACGTTGACCGATGATGCGCAGAACACTGTCAACTTCAAGGCTACACCTTACGACCCCAACGCTGTGGACATTGACTGGAATTATGCTTATGTGGCAGTGGGCTATCCCGAATGGGATTATTCTAAGGCTTATCTCCTTGGCGATCCTGATGGTGACGGCACTTACAAAGGTTGGATACAGTTTGACGACGAGTGTTCTTTTGCTGTTGTGGATGGCAAAGACGTTACTAAGGTACTCGCGAAAGACCTGAAGGTTGATGCAGACCACAAAGGATTTGTGGAGGTGACGCTCATGCCCGACGGCAATGTGACTATCGGAAAGCCCTGCGAGTGGGGTATGATTGGAGCTGCCACATCTGGCGGGTGGACCAAAGATACCAAGATGGAATACGACAAAGACACCCGTATGTGGACGGCGGTAACACCGTTGACCGATAAGGAATTTAAGTTCCGTGCCAATGAAGGATGGGATATCAATTATGGTAGTGACAAAAACAATCCAAGCGTTTTGGCACAAGGTGGCGAAAACCTCAAGGTGGCTAAAACACACGCATACATCGTGAAGCTCAACTTGACTACTGCTGGCAAGTACACCTACACCATGGAAGAGACCGACATCGAACTCTCGAGTGCCGAGCTTTCAGTGCCTGGCTCTTATCAAGGTTGGAACCCGACCGCTGAAACTGCTTATCGACTCAAATCGGAGAGCCGCGACTTCCAATACACGGGCATCTATTACTATCCTGCCAACACCGAGTTCAAACTCTATGATGACGGCAAATGGCTGGGAAGCGTAGGTGAAGTGAAATGGAACAAGGACAAGACTAAGGCAGAGTTTGCTCTTGGCGATGGTGCCAACATCAAGTTCACCGAAGGTGGCTGGTATCGCATTACTGCCAACACCAAGAAGATGGTTGCCTCCGTTGCCAAGACAGGATGGGAGATTATCGGATCTGCTACCCCCGATGGATGGGACAAGGGACAGCTGATGACCTACAACCCAGAAACCAAGAAGTGGTCTATCACTATAAAAATGGTGGACGGTGAGTATAAGTTCCGTTGGGATGCATCATGGGAAAAGAACTTCGGTGGCGTCTTCACAGGTCTTACCGAAGGTGGCGACAACATCAAGATTGCTGCAGGTACTTACCTCATCGAGCTTGACCCCGAAGCCAAAACTGCTACCGTAACAGAGCAATAATTTGTTACGAGAGTAGAAGAATGAACATAAAAGGCGCACTCTCACATGTAGACAGTGCGCCTTTTTTACCAAATACATATTTATCACTACTAACAAATAATGACAATGAAACATATATACACCTTACTATTATTGTTGCTGGCACTCGCTGGCAACGTTCATGCCCAAGGTTGGCCCAAGGATTACAAGGGCGTGATGCTGCAAGGCTTTTATTGGGACAGTTACCAAGACACGCAATGGAGCCATTTGGAAAACCAGGCAGACGAGCTGTCCAAATATTTTTCACTCATTTGGGTGCCTCAGTCGGGGTATTGCAACACGCTGCAAAACCAAATGGGCTATGCGCCTATATGGTGGTTTAGGCACGATAGCGCATTTGGCAGCGAAACTGAACTGCGCAAGATGATTAAGACCTTCAAAGACAAAGGCACTGGCATCATTGAGGATGTGGTCATTAACCACCGCAACGGCAACACCAATTGGTGCGACTTTCCCGAGGAGACATGGAAAGGGCAAACCATGCACTGGTCGCTTGCCGATATTTGTAAAGGGGATGACCAAGGCGAGACAGAAAAGCATGGCTATGCGTTGACAGGCAACAACGACACGGGCGACGACTTCAATGGCGCACGCGACATCGACCACACCTCTGTGAATGCCCAAAAGAACATCATGGCATATCTTGATTTCTTGTTGAATGATTTGGGGTACACAGGTTTCCGTTATGATATGGTGAAAGGCTTTGCAGCTAAATATATTGGTAAGTACAATACATCAGCCAAACCTAAATTCTCGGTTGGCGAGTATTGGGACAACACAGGCAACATCAAGAAATGGATTAACGGCACCAAGGTAGATGATGTTCCTACCTCTGCCGCCTTCGATTTCGACATGAAGTATCGTATTTTTGAGGCTTTTAGTTCTGATGGCGACTGGTCAAAACTCAATGGCGAGTGTCTGGCAAGAGATTCATATTACAAGCAATATGCTGTAACGTTTGTCGACAATCATGATACAGGTCGCACCGATGGACACGGTAGCAGTCCACTGTTTGCCAACATCGAGGCTGCCAATGCTTATATCCTCGCCATGCCAGGCACGCCTTGCGTGTTCCTGCCACATTGGCTTCAATACAAAACTGCCATCAAGCGGATGATTGCTACCCGCCGTGCCGTAGGCATCAGCAACACCAGCGATATTTTGCAAGCCGAAGCCAAACACGATGGCTTTGTGCTGAAAGTAAAAGGTAGCAAAGGCGAATTGTTGCTGATACTGGGGACAACGACAGACGCTAATACGCAAGGCATGAAGTTAGCGACATCGGGCGACAACTATAAAATGTATGTCAGCAATGCCGTCAACATTGATGAGGTAACAAGCATCAAGGAAGAGCAAGCTACATTCCATGCACCTTCGTTTTGTGTGGTAAACGATGGAGAGACCTGTGCTTTCTTTGAAAAGCCAAAAGACTGGAGTTCTGACATCATGTGCTGGGCATGGAATGATGCAGGCAACTTTACCGGCGGCAGTTGGCCTGGCGTGGCATGCACCAAGGTGGGTGTCACTGACACTGGTAACGAGGTGTGGAAGTGGACGTGGAACGGTAACTTCACCAACGGCTCTGCCGAGGGACAAGTGCCTACAGGTATTATCTTCAACTATTGCTGTCCGGTAAAACTCAAAAGAGCATAAATATCCTCCCCGAAGCCCAGTAAAATTGGACTTCGGGGTTTATT
>NZ_QFFX01000033.1:0-30177 GCF_023522295.1 Prevotella sp. TCVGH
TGGAAAGATACAACGCAACAATTGCTCGGTCTTCATGATGCAAAGATAACAAATACTTATGAAATTATGTGCATGAGGGGAGAGGGGATGCAACTGGGTTTTACGACTGACCCTTTGTTTTGCTTGAAATCTATAAAAAATAAAAGCGGAAAGCCTTTACTTATCGGGCTTTCCGCTTGTTAGTGGGGTGGGTGGCAGGTGGGACTCGAACCCACGACATTCAGAACCACAATCTGACGCTCTAACCAACTGAACTACGGCCACCATTTATAAAACTCTTCTTATTCAGAAGCGAGTGCAAAGGTAAAGGATTTATTCTAATTATGCAAATAAATCCCTTACTTTTTAATTTTTATTTAGCAGGAGCTACTGGTGCTTTAGGTGTTGCAGGAGCTTGCTGAGTTCCTTGGTTAGCAGGAGTTGCATTTTGAGAACCTGCTGCAGGTGCTTGCTGCTCACTTGCGCCAAAACCAGGAGTTGTATTCGGATTGGTAGTCTGTGTTTCAGTAGCGGTCTTCTCTAAAACGCTTTGTTCTGAAGATGCTCTTGGCACAACGTATGCACAAGCAACGCTCAACACAACCATAAAGATAGCCAATCCCCATGTCGTTTTCTCAATCACATCTGTTGTCTTTCGGACTCCCATAATGGCGTTTGACGAGGAAAAATTAGAAGCTAATCCTCCACCTTTTGATTCTTGGATTACAACAATTACCACCATCAAAATCGAGGCAAGAACAATAAGTCCCACAAATAATGTGTACATCATTTTTTTACTTGTTTATTTTATTATTTAATATTAGTTTCTCTAAAAAACGTATTTGGTCTGCAAAGTAACTATTTTTTTTTGGAAAATTCAAATTTAATCGCTGAATAATTTCAAGAGCCTGTTCGTATCTTCCTTGTTTGATATATATTTTTGCCAAAGTTTCTGTAAAATAACCTTCTTCAGTGGGCGTTTCTTTATCTTCATCTATTTCTGGTAGATACTCTGGGGTGTCGTTTAACTGTATTCTTCCATCTCCATTTTTCTGTATAAAGCTATCTATCAAGTCTTGACCTTTTAAGTGTGGAGAGGCTGCATTAGCCATATGCTCTTCTTCACTCTCCACCTCAAGAAGATAAGAAACATAATCTATTGCCGCATCAGCTGGAGTTGGTTTTCTCTTTTGAGGTGCCTCTTCCTCTTCTACGGGTACTGTTTCAAGGAAATTATCAATAAGCGAGATAGTTCTGCTGTCACCAATTTCCTCAACTGCGGGTTGCTTTTCTCCTGTAGAAGGTTTATTAAATCGGTAATGTGCTGCTTCTATGAGATTGAAAAGTACTTTCCGATCGGTAATATACACAGCTGCTCGTCTCAATTCATCATCAAAAGTTGCATCATGGAGCAAATACAGATTTTTCAACATCAGTAACCTTACAGTTTGGTAATACGGATGAATGGCAAGCAAACTCCTTAAGTCATAAAGCGTCTCCTTGTCCATCAATTCGGGATGTTGTATCAATCTGCTTAGTTCCATACTTGATTTATCATAGCTGTCAACTACCAGTTGGCAACGGTAGCATTGAAGATTTGGTCGGCTAAGTCTTTCACCATCTGCGAAACTAACTCTTCTTGCACAGAATTAAGATTCTTTGTCGTTTCATAACTTTTAGCCGATGAGAACTGTCGCTCAAAGTCTTCGGTGTGATTTTTGTTATTGGTAAACCTCACATTAACGGTTATCGACAATTCCGTTTGTGCCGAATGACCTTCACTGGAAACCGATTTATTGCGTTGAGTGTAGGAAACAATCTCGCCTTCAATCTTCAAATCTCCATTTCGCCTAACCTGACTGAGCTTGGTATGATTGGCAAACATATCTTTTAGTTCATTATTGAACATAGGTGCCATGGGTCCCCAAACATAGGCACTGCGAATAGGGAAATCGGATATCTGAATCGTTTTGGTCTTCGTATAGTCGATACTGGCACCGTTGAATTTATAACTAACAGCGCACCCAACCAACAAACAGCTTAATAACAGACAAGAGAAAACAACACGATATCGGTGCTGAAATTCGCAAAGCTGCACAATCTTATTTTTTCTCAAGACCATATTGTTTAATTCTTCTATAAAGAGTACGATCGGAAATGCCAAGTTCTTTTGCCGCTTTCTTACGATTACCACCATTCCGTTCCAACGCCTTTTCTACCATTTGTCTACCTAAGTCGTTAAGATTTAGACTTTCAGGTTCTTTCACTTCTTCAACAATGGCATCTTCAGAATCTACAGCTCGAGATATAACTGTTGAATTCGAAGGCATATTCTGTTGGTGTGATAAGTCAGTAAGACTTGTCACACTTCCTTCAAGAGCGTGAACCTGATTAGGATAGGTTAAGCCAGCATGAACATTATTCGCATCGTCCAATTGTTTTCTCAGACTGGTTAAATCGCGACGAAGTTCACTCACGTTACCTTGAAGTTCGTACAATATTTTATACAATATCTCACGTTCGTTCTCATACGAGTGACTTCCATGTGTGTTAATGGTCGCTAACTGTGTACTCTCACGATCTTGAGGAATAAAGTTACTCAACAGCTTAGCATCTATCTCTCTGTCTTGTACCAGCACCGACATCTGTTCTGTGATATTCTTGAGCTGACGAACATTGCCAGGCCATTTATACTTTAGCATCAATTGTTTGGCATCCTCTGTCAAAGTAATCTTTGGCAAACGATACTTTTCTGCCATTTGCATGGAGAATAGTCGAAAGAGTAAAATAATATCTTCACCCCGATTTCGCAATGGGGGAATTTGGATTGGAATCGTATTTAATCGATAATACAAGTCCTCACGAAAGCGACCTTCGCTAATAGCTTTAGGCATATTTACGTTTGTTGCAGCTACAATGCGTACATCGGTCTTACGAACTTCCTGTCCACCTACACGAATATACTCGCCTGTCTCTAATACACGAAGCAACCTTGCCTGTGTTGCAAGCGGCAACTCACCTACTTCATCCAAGAAGATAGTGCCTTTGTTGGCTATTCCGAAATAGCCTTCCCGTTCCCCGATAGCCCCAGTAAACGAACCTTTTTCATGTCCAAAGAGTTCGCTGTCAATCGTTCCTTCGGGTATAGAACCACAGTTTACGGCAAAATAGCGTTCACGCTTCCGAGGAGAATGGTCGTGAATCACTCGAGGAAAGATTTCTTTTCCCACACCGCTCTCCCCAATAATCAAGACGGAAAGGTCGGTAGGTGCTACCTGTAAGGCTACATCCAAGGCATGATTCAGTCCATCGCTATTCCCAACGATGCTGTAACGCTGTTTTATTTTTTGCAATTCTGAGGTGTTCATTGGATGACAAAATTACATAATTTATTCGACATAGCTGCAAATATGGCAGTAAATTTATGTTAGTCTTTTTGTTTTTTGTCAAACTTAATGAGCAACAGTCCGATGCCCGTCCAAATCAATTCACGCAGTCTCACTAACAAAGCCACAAAGATACCTGCACTGGCAGTCATGCCCAACTTAGATACCGACATCAGGAAACCACCCTCACGTCCCCCCAATTGTAAGGGCATAAAGAATAGAAGATTGGCAAACAGCGTTGTAAATGCAATCACTAATACGCAATTGAGATAACTCACCGAAGGAGTAAGCACCATCAAAATGAACATCACCTCTAGGGCAGAACAGAATCTGCAGGCGATTTCAAGTCCAACGGCAGCTACGAATGTCTTCGGATTTTGTTTATGCAAAGCGGCTATTTGACAATCTATCGTATCTAACTGATTACGATGTTTGTCGACAAAGGGTATCGCCCATTTCTTTACCAATGGAATGTGGCGCAGAAATTTCATCATTCTTACGGCTAATCCTTTTTGATATCCAACCATAAAGAACCATAGTCCCAACCCACAGAACACACCTGCACTTGCCAACAACACCCCCATTCCAAGTGAAAGAGACTGGGTGAAAAGATACAGGAAGATGCAGATGACCCAAAAACAGAAATGACTAAAGATATGAGTCATCACATAGAGTATCACCGAAGACGAGGCGGCTTCTGTTCCAATCTTTGGAGATAACTCCATGATACGGTAAGGCTCGCCCCCCATTAGTCCACCCGGTGTGGCGTAATTGAGTGCAAAGCCAGATACGGTTATCTTATACAACCACCAGAAACCAACATTCTTTTTGTTGTTCGCATTGCTTGTTGCAAACCCTTTTTCGTCATTTTGAAACGGTTTTTCGGACACACAACTCTTGATAATCAAATACCAAGCACCAGTATTAAAGAGGTATAAGAATATCCATAGCACCAAGATGGCAAAAAACCAATAGCCAGCATGGCGCACACCTTCCCATACTTCACCGAAGTTGAGCTGCGTTATCATGAAGAGCAAAACGCACAAACCGAATATAAAGAATGCGTTCTGATATTTCTTTTTCATCGATTATTCTGCTTCTTGCAGCTTTTGGTTGTCCTTGTCATTGCGTTTCACCCCATTAAACCGTCCACGGTCTCTGTTTTCCCTACGTTCATGATAGAGCTTAGGAAGTGGGTTTTTCAGAGGTTCCTCAAAGCTCATGCGGTTCCTCCAAGCATCTATTGCCAAATAAACGGCTTGTCTCATCGGTTGCTCATCCATGACCCCTGCTCCCGCTTTTGCAAACTCAGGACTGTCATTCGTTGTTGTACATACCAATGGCAGGTTTGCAATCAGGCACACACCTTCATCAATTGTCAGTGTCTTAAAAGGTAAAATGGCTTGCTCATAATGCATGGAGAGAATGGCATCAAATGCCTCATACTGGTTACTTCCAAAGAATTCCTCTGCTGGATAGGGACCATAGGCGTACACGCCAGCCTCTGTCAGTTTTGTTATCGCTGGAGCAATAACCTCCTTTTCTTCTACACCATCTGCTGTAGGGTTCAAAGACAAGACTGCAATTCGTGGACTTGATACACGCAAGTCTCTACGCATTGTTTCGCATAAGACAGTAGCTCGATTGATGAGGTTTTGCTCTTTGATGTCCTCCATAGCATCTTTCATCAATAAATGATTGGAAACTAATGCCACTCTTAAAAAGTCGTTCATGAACACTGGCATTGCCTCATGTCCCTCTCCTAAGCAAGTTTGCAGGTAATGGGCAAGATTCTTAAACTCCAGTCCTCCGACTTTTAAGTTATTGGTACCAATAGGCGCACACACCAAAACATCATACACCCCTTCTCTATAATCGGTCATTGCCCGATCCAAAGCACGGATTGCCGCACGTCCTGATTCTTCCGTGGGCGTTCCAAGCTCCACTTTCACTTCGTCTTCGAAACAAGTTAGAAGGTTTAAGCGTCCGTCTTTGATTTCGTCCGTATTGTTGACAATACTAAAGTTTGCCTGAATGCCGAGCGCTTTTCTATGATAAGCTGCAACCATGGGCGACCCATAAATGATAGGTGTACAAAGCTCCAGCATCTCGGGTGACGAGAAAGTCTTAAAAATTAGTTCATATCCGATACCATTTGTATCGCCATGTGTGATTGCCACACGAATTTTTCTGTTGTTCATAAGTATATTATTTTTTTATCGTAGTTCAAGGAACGACAAGCCAATTCGTCAAACATTTGAATCGTACCCATTGGGCGCATCGCCAGTCTTTCGTCACTGTTGTTCCTCTTTTCTATTTTTATTTGTCTTCTGAATGGTCAACAACGCAGCTTCCAAGGCTCGCATCCGATTGCGCTTTTTCCCCTCTGGGGCATATACAAAAGCGTCAAAGACAACGGCTTGTCTTGCAGTACTGTCTATGACCACCTTTCTCACCAAAGGTCCACCCATCATATCGCCGCACATTTCCCATTGTCCACGTTGCCAATTTTGTCTCTTTTGGTGAAAGAAGAAAGTCTCGTCTTGCATTGATGTCCTCACGGTCTGCATAAAAATCTTATCTGTTTCACCTTTTATATTCGCTTGCAGAGCACTATCGGTTTGCTGTAAGGTGGGCTGTTTTAGTCCTTGAATGGCATAAACGCAGATGTTTTGCAGTCCTTGCACCGCATTGTTAGAGAGCCAAAGAAAGTTCTTACCAACCTTGTACGACTGCATGTCCGCAGGCAACATCAGCCGATAGCCGAACATCCGTTGTACGTTTTGTGCGGTTTTCACCTCATGATTCTGTCGAAGTTGCAAGATGTTTTGCTCATATTCTTGCTCAATGAACACTTGCCGAATTTCTTTCCCCATGTTCTCACAGATACGTTGCACCTCTTTTTTCGAGATTACGTCAATGTACATCACCAATTGTGGTTGAGCATAACGATTACGTTCATGAGAAATAGCAGGTTTATTCCGCTCTCCTTGGTGCTGTCTCACAACAATGATTTGGCGCATCAGTCGTTGTTGCGCATCAAAATCTCCAGTCTTCACGCATGTTACATCAAAAGTGGGTTCCACCTGTGGCAAGCCAACCATTGGCACTGATAAACAATGATACAGCAAGCTGTCAATATCGCCTACCACCAATATTTCATACGGCTGTTGCGTACTCGCTGGCAAAACCGTCTTTTGCTGTCGGCAAGCTGTCACTCCTCCCATGACAAGGCATAAGAGGGAAAAATGCCATATCCACTCCTTACACATGTGTTGTCTTCTTCTTGGCAGTACTCAGCAAGCCACAAGCGGCAAAAATGTCTAGTCCTCGACTCGCTCGAATCGTTGTAAAGATGCCATGCGATGTAAGATAATCCCTAAACCGTTCCATCGTAGCGGTGTCTGTTCCACGCAACGAAACGTTGGGTATCTGATGAAAACGGATAAGATTTACACGACAATCCAATCCACGAAGCAATTCTACCACTTTTTGTGCATGCCGAATAGAATCGTTCTCACCGTCAAAAACAATGTACTCAAACGACAGTCGCCGTTGGTGTGCAAAGTCATACTCTCGCAACAGTTCTACGATATCCTGAATAGGCATCGCCTTTTCTGCGGGCATTAGTTCTCTCCGCTGTTCAGGGATGGCGGAATGTAAGCTAATAGCCACATGACAATCGCTTTCATCTAAGAAGCGTTTTAACTTTCCTTTCACCCCAACACTGCTCACCGTAATACGCTTTGGACTCCACGCATAACCGTATGGGGCTGTCAATATCTGTGTTGCACGCAGCACATTGTCGATGTTGTCCATCGGTTCTCCTTGTCCCATGAAAACTATGTTTGTGAGCTTTTCGCGCTCGGGCAAAGAATATATTTGATTCAAGATGTCCGTATAGGTCAGATTTCCTTCAAACCCTTGTTTGCCTGTTTGGCAAAAAAGACAGTTCATCTTGCATCCCACCTGACTGGACACGCAGAGTGTGGCTCTATCTTGGTCAGGGATATACACCGTCTCTACCAAATTTCCCGATGCTGTTGGGAAGAGGTATTTTATGGTTCCGTCTTTAGAATATTGCGCATCCAGTGGTTTCATGCACCCTATTTCAAAAGACTCTTGAAGAATCTGGCGGTTGTTTTTCGAGAGATTAGTCATCTCGTCAATACTCGTCACCTGCTGCAGATAGAGCCATTTGGCTATCTGTCCTGCAGTAAATGTCGGCATATTCAAGTGGTGTACCACTTCCTGAAGTTCAGAAAGGGTCATTCCCATTAACTTCTTTTTTACTATATTTGCTTGATTCATCGTCATTCCTTATAAAAAGTAAGGCAAGCTGATAACCAATTCACCAACCTTATTCGCTAAAATATTATCTATCCTATTTTTTGCAAATTTAGATAAAAAATCCGAATAATAAGATTGTTGGAACAAAAAACACCTTACTACCATTTCCTAAGGAGAGAATGTCAAGCCCGATTGTTTTGTTTAGGAATACGGTGAATTTGTAAATCAAAATGTTAGTGGGACATTCTTTCTAATCTTTGAACACAGTCTTTCTATGAAATTCAAGATATGCTATTCTTTTCTTATCCATTGGCAGCATTTGAATAAACTTGTCATCTTCCAATCCCAACTGCTTGCAAGTACGACTGGATAGAAAATTGGAAATATGAACGTGTCTGTCTTCTGTAAAGGTAATGAAGCCTTTATCAAACAGACGGTCGTAAGTGGGAGTAAGCATATAACCATTGTATGGGTCAATACGCTCTTTTTCGTTTGCAATTGCCCAAGGCTTGATATGGCTCGCTATGAGTAAACGGTCGTCTGCAACCATAGTAAAAGGGCAGAAAGGGCATTGCTCTAATAGCTTTTCACGATACTTCTGTTGCCCATCCCTTCCTCTCTTGATACTTTTAACCTCTTCTTCAATTTGTTTTTCTGCCTCTTCTGATATTTGAGTCTGTAACTTACTTTTCCCGTATGTAAATACGGTAGGTATGGACTTCATTTGTTCAATAGCTTCAAAGTCTACAAACAGCTTCCAGTAATAAAGCTCGCTACCTGTCGTGTCAGAAAGTTTCTTCACAAGAATGTAGCTTACCAACGGTAGCGATAATTCTCTGATAAGTTGATAACCCATATCAGGAGAATTTACATACCCTCTTGATCCTTTAATCTGATACTGATCAGAAATCTCAAAAGTAATTATCTCGTCTTCAAGACTATTTATTTTGTTCATTCGCTCTTCCCATAAAACGGAAAAGTTTTCCATTCCTCGATAATTCTGTGAGGGATTAAGATACTCAATTTTTAGAGTGTTAAGATAATTTACGAGGTCTTGTTTTAACATAAAGCAAACAGCATGAAACCCCTCTTGCCCATAGAACTCCCTCATAGTATCTTTTGAGGCTATATAGAGTTTTGCTTCTCCATGACTTTCTTTTGCTCTATCTGTTGTTGTTTGAATCTTATTATTCCTCACAACAAAACTATCAGGAACGGTCAGAACTTTTGGAAATACATCCACCAAATTGAATTTTTCTCCTCCTAACTGTATCATAATTCACCGTATTTTGTTATATCCATTTGTTTTAGCAACGCAATCAGCACATCTACAACTATGGAATTTCCAGCTTGTTGATAAGCTGAAGTATTTGATACAACTATATTGAAGGTATCTTTGAAACCCATAAGGCGAAGGCATTCTCTTGGTGTCAGTTTCCTAATTCGTCCTTTATGTGTGACGTAATTATCAACTCCAGCACGGTGCATCTTGTGCATTGATTGTAGAAGTGGACGTGCTATATCAAGATCTGTTTCAATACGTGTCTTGAAATTCTTTGTTCCAGAGCTAAGGACGTAGTTACGAAGCTTCTCCGATAGATAATACTTTTCTTCCACCTCCTTGACATTAAAGATAAACTCATCAAAGTCCTCTTCTGGGATTTCACCGATAGCCATAGGGTGGAACACAAAATCTCCATGCCAATTAAATTGTTGGTTTCGCTTTTGGCATAAAGCAATATCACCATTTATTTGCGTATAACATTTAGTATGATTCTTATGGCTTGTAACGAACTTGATACCTTTTTCTTTCAGAAAATATTTTGTATCAACGTAATCCTCTAAAAAATCATACATCTTGTATTCCAAAGGGATTGGAGCAGGAAAAGCAAATTTTACAGGAGTATGGAAACCTATGCAAAAAATCCGTTCACGATGCTGGGGTATTCCATAATCTTTACTATTTAGAACTCGATAGTTCACTTGGTAGCCCAAGTCAACAAAGATAGAGTGCATCACCATCCACGTTCTACCTTTGTCGTGATTGATTAAGCCTTTAACATTCTCGAAAATAAAGACTTTGGGTTGCGTTTCCTTGATAACACGCGCAAACTCATAAAAGAGTGTGCCTCTTGCATCTTCAAATCCTAAACGCTTGCCAACCATTGAAAAAGCCTGACATGGTGCACCTCCGACAAGTAAATCTATCTGTCCTCTGTATTTTTGTGCATCAAAGGTTCTCGCATCATTAAACCAATCTTTTTCTTTTATATCGTAGTTGGCAAAATAACTTTTCTTGCAATTTGCATCAATATCACCAGCAAATACGATGTGATGCTTCAATCTTAGCCGTTGCAAAGCATGTTCAATAGCTCCGATACCACTAAACATTGTACCAAGCCTAATCGTTCTTTCAGGATTTGAAAACTCTAAATCTTTCCAAGATTTTCCTCTTGATAGAGGTGTTGCTTGCGAATCTGGTATAAGTATCAAATCTTCGGCTTTTTCTTTGACCAAAGATTTGATGTGTGATATTCGTTTGCTGCTTTCTGTTATATGTTGTTCTACTGTTGTCATAATCGAAAGCAAATATAGACAATTTTTTCGGATTATCAGTCAGTTGAAGTAAAAATCATAGGCGAAGGCTTGTCTCCGATTGTTAAATCACTGTATGAATGTACAACCGACATGCCGATTGCAGGCATCAATAGAAGCTAATAATACTGTGAATTTTCTTTACAACACCCCTCTCATAATTCGCATATTTACAACCAACTGCAAAACGGGTCGCAAATACGCTAAAAATGAGCAAGGTTTGCTACCTATTGGTACACAAAGAGTTATAAAAATCTTCTGCAAATTTGACTCGCTTTCGCATCGTTTTTACGGACAAAGTCATTGCTTTTGTGCCTTTATCTACATGCTTTTGCGCCACAAGTACATGTAGATAATGGCACAAAGTGATGTTAAGAACGGGATTATCTCATTGCTTTAGCCTCAGAAGCATGTTTTCTTTCGCAAATAATCATGATTGTGCATAGAGTTTGCCTATTAATTTTTTCTATTTTGCAATTTTTGGATAGCCGATTTATTGTCATTTTATAGGACAAAATGTGCTTTTTCTAATCGGTTAAGAAACGTTCGTTTGACAGTAGCAATCTACCGATAAGAAATCCCTATTTCATGAGGCCTATCTTGTTTCTATGTTCACAGCGTGGACTTATAAGAAATATTCACGCACGATAAGGATGAGTGGTCTCAACCGAATAGTGCATACCGAAGTTTGCAGTACTGTTCTGTCTGCAAAAGTAGTCATCATAGCTACTGTTCCTCGAGCATCGTGCTTTAACGCATTCTCCTTAAAAACACAACAATTCTTTCTGCATTATCTTTAATTTTAAGTATCTTTGCACAACAACTAATATGACTTAAATGGTGAGACTATGAATGGAAAAAACAACCAACCCTCAATATCTGATTTGAATAAGGAGAAACATTCAACTTCAGGCTCTGCTATATTAAAAGCGAATGACCTATCGCTCGAAGTCTTTGTGGAAGAACAACTGAAACAATGGAACGATGCACGGCAACGGTTCAACGAGCTTCAGCAGGTGGAGACAAAAGATGTAGAGGTGGGCTCACTACACATGAAAGTGCAATACAACCCTGCTCGAATGGTGTCTACGGGAGCAAAGATAGATAAAAAAGCGTTAGCTGCCAGACCGTGTTTCTTATGCGAAAAGAATCGTCCAGCGGTGCAGATGAAGCAAGTGATAGATGACAAGTTTGAACTCTTAATCAATCCTTTTCCCATTCTTCCTCAACACTTTACGATACCGTTGCGTCAACATCAACCACAGCAAATACGCAAGAATTATACGGAACTTCATCGATTATTAAGCATCTTCCCCGATTTGATGTTTTTTTATAACGGTCCGAAATGTGGTGCATCAGCACCCGATCACATGCATTTTCAAGGGGGGAGTGTCCATGTCTTGCCTTTAATGCTCGATTGGGAAGTGTTAGCGCAATCGCTGAAATCACTGACAGTGCTAAACGAAGAGGAATCGCTGTCGCTCATTAGTGGCTATCCATGTCCAGCGTTCGTGATACAAAGCCGGTCGGAAGCTGCCGATGAAAAGCTATTCCTACAACTCTATAATGCCCTTCCACTTCATGATGACGACACCGAACCGATGTTGAACATCGTTAGTTGGCGTAGAGAAGATAATTTCATCAGTGTTATTTTTCCACGCAAGAAACATCGACCAGCTTGTTATTTTGCACAGGGAGACCAGCAAATGCTCATTAGTCCGGGTGCATTAGATATGTCAGGATTGTTGATAACACCACGTTTGCAGGACTTTGAAAAGATTTCAGGGCAACAGATTGAGGAAATTTTAAGAGAGATGACATTGTCGCAGGACGAGATAAAGCAAGTCATTGCAAAACTTACATCCACAACCAACCCCAAAAACTCAACCCTAAAATGTATTGTCAATCAGCGAGAACCGAAGGTGTCTGTAGGAATAGTTGGTGCCGAGACGATTTTGTTTTCTTTGAACCAAAACTTTTTGGCAAAAGGAGAGGTGGTCAATGGAGAGCAAGAAGTACAATTGGTGGATGGCGCCATTAAGTGGAAAGGTAATTACTATAGGGAACTCACCTTTGTACCACAATCCCATGAGGGAACATTCTCCCTCAACGATGTGACTATTGGCGTGAATTTTCACTGGGAACGCAAAGAGACGCAAACTTTTTATGGAACCCTCAGACTTGTTGTGGAGGGAGGAAAAATCTTTGCCATCAATGACATTTCCGTAGAGCGTTATTTGGAGAGTGTTATTTCCAGCGAGATGAAAGCCACTTCGTCTTTGGAATTGTTGAAGGCGCATGCGGTTATTTCCCGTAGTTGGCTCTTGGCACAAATAGAAAAGCGTCAACATCTTGAAGAGGCAACCACAGGATTTTTCTCTTTCATCAAAAAGGAAGATGAACTCATCAGATGGTATGATCGTGAAGATCATACGCTCTTTGACGTGTGTGCCGACGACCATTGCCAGCGCTATCAAGGCATCACCACCGTGCCCAACCAATATGTTTCGGAAGCTATCAAGCAAACCAAGGGGCAAGTGTTGATGTACGAAAATGAAATTTGCGATGCACGGTTTAGCAAATGCTGTGGAGGCATTAGCGAAGAATATCCCTATTGCTGGGAAAATATCTCTAAACCCTATCTTCGAGCAGTGCGCGATATGCCAAATAAAGCACAGGCACAGCTCGATATCTTACCAGACTTGACCATTGAAGAGAATGCAGAAAAATGGATAAGGACAACGCCAGAAGCTTTCTGTCATACATCTGATCAGAAAGTGTTGGCGCAAGTATTGAACGATTATGACCAAGAAACCACCGACTTCTATCGCTGGAAGGTAACCTATTCACAAGCGAAGCTTAAATCGTTGATAGAAGAAAAAACCAAGAAGACGTTTGGAGATATTTTAGACTTAATTGCCCTTGAAAGAGGAAAGAGCGGTAGGATATCAAGACTGAAAATAGTGGGAAGTCTCTTGACATTTACTATTGGCAAAGAATTAGAAATTCGTAGAACCCTTTCTGACTCACATCTTTACAGTTCAGCCTTTGTGGTTGATAAAAAAGAAATAATCAACGGCATTCCGCAGCAGTTCGTTTTGACTGGAGCAGGGTGGGGGCATGGAGTTGGACTGTGTCAAATTGGTGCTGCCGTCATGGGAGAAGAGGGATATACATACGATGAAATCTTGGCACATTATTACCGAGACGCAATGTTGCAAAAATTATATGAATAACCTCCTCCAGTACACTCGTTTTGCAAAATTAGGGAAGCTATAGACTACACTACAGACAGTATTTGCATTGACAACAAAGCTTTACGGAAAAGAATGAAAGAGATGAGCCGAATGATATTCAATTCTCCGCTTGAACAGGGGACTATTGACAGGCTGCCATGGAAGTGGATGCCTACGCTGTACCTGTTCAAAGGACTGTCGTATGCGGTGCTTCTCTTCACCTCGTTGGTGATGCTGAAACGCTTGGGATATCAAAATGGAGAAATCACTTTCTACATAGGTTGTACCATGTTGCCTTGGATGTTCCGACCAGTATTATCAATTTTTGTACACAAAGGCTATTTCAACAAGCTTTGGATATTGGCGACAGAAATGATAAATGTGATTTGTATTGCAGCCATTGGATACACTATCACACAACAATCGTGGACAAATTACACAGTACTGCTTTATGTGATATTGATGAGTAGCAACGTGTTTCATGACATAGCAAGCGACAAATATACACTCACTTCTATACGCTGCCAGCAAGTATCATTGCTACGAATCTTCAAACGCTTAGTGTATCGGCTGGCATTGCTCATCGCTGTGGGAATCATCTGCATGGTTGCTGGTAATTTGGAAGTCGTAACTCGGTTGATAAGAGCGTCGTGGAGTTCTGCCTACTATTTGCTAAGTGCTTTCTTGTTCATCTTGTCAATATGGCATGTCTGCCTATTGCCCCGCTTTACACGCAGTTACCGCGAGCGAGATATATTGTTATCCGATATGTTCTATGCGTGTCTCAATACCAGTGCCGACCTTATTCGCACGCCAAGTTCGTGGCCAGGATTCCTTTTCTTGGTTTGCTATCTTTTACCTACAAATCTGCTTTTACCCGTATCCATGTTGTTTCAATTAGACTTAGGGAGTAGTGGCGGATTAGGCTTGTCACCACAAGAGTTTGGATATGCGTACGGAACAGTAGGAGTATTTGGATTGTTGGCAGGAGATATTTTGGGCATTTGCCTGGTTCATCGCTACGGTCTGAAAAAACTGTTGCTACTCATGGCACTCGCTATTTTGGTGCCTTCGCTTGTGTTCATACACTTGAGTTTTTCGCTACCTAATAACTTCACATGGATTTGTTGGTGTAGCTTTATTCAACAGTTGTGCTATGGATTTGGTAGTTATGCGTATCTACACTTCCTTGTGTATTATAGTGAGGTGAAACGTTTTTCTACTTTTATGCTTTGTGTTGCTTTAGCTGCTGTTGCCATGGCTATTCCTTTCATTCTCTCGGGGACTTTACAAATGGCATTGGGCTATAGACGTTTCTTTATGCTCACAGCTCTTTGCGGCATCGCTACCTTAACCGCTACGCTCTTAGTGATGAGTGTTTACCGAAAAGAAACTTTCTAACGAATAGTCCCCATATCCAGCTTTATATAATAAGGTGGGCAATCCATGTGTCCTTTACAGTTACCAAATCCCTCTCTGTCTCGATATTATCCTATTCGTTTTGATGAAGATAAAGCCACGACGCTCGTGCTATGATCGGCTTCGCATTCCTCAATAGGCTTTAATACGGATATTCCTGTTGCGTCCATTGCTCGTTGACGAAAAACGTGAAATGATTTGCTTCCATCGATGAAGTATTTTGGAAAAAAGCACCTTTATATTGTGTAATTTGATTAGGTTTGACAGGAACTTCCAAAAACTTATGTTCTGTAATAACATCTCCAGTAGCATTTAAGGCGGAAACCGTCATTTTCAAGGCGTCTGTTTTTTCGTGTGGGAAGGTGAAAACATCAAATGTGCCCTGACCATTTCGTTGTTCTTTAGCAACGCTTCGTTCCTCTGTCTGACGAGAATTCTTGCAACCATAACCTGTTACAGCGTTGAAAGTAGAGCTACCGCCCGTGTAATAGAACTTTATTTTTTGTACGGCATCAGGTATTTTATCTATGGTTATCAATCTAAACATGGCTACAGCTCGCTTCATTTCCAAATCGTAAGTCTTGTTCTCGCCAACCGTTATATTTTGGAAGTAATAGAACGTATCCGTTAATTTGTTCTTAGGAAAGGAGATAGCTTCGGGAGATGTAATGGTGGCTGAGCCGTCTCCGCTGTGTGCAATAGCCACAATTTGATAAGAACCAACAGGCAAATTTGCCTCTATCACTCCAAAATTGGTATCTTTCTGACTCTGATGAATTGCCTTTACCTTAGTGCCTTCCTTAAATATTGCCAAATCGATGCGTGTACACATCTTGGTAATATTGGTGGAGCGCGAGAGCTTCAGTCCTTCCTCAAAAGGAATTTGTTCATAATGGCTCATGCGAAAAGTGAGATGATATAAGTCTTCTGAAGTTGGATTCTCTTGTGAAGAATCATCATTCAATACTGGTTTTTCACAGGCAACGAGGCACAAGGCAAAAAGTGCAACAATAAGTTTTGTACAATTTAAGTTTTTCATCATAGTACAATACATGGTTGAAAGATTAACAATAAACTTTTATATTGCAATATTACAACAATTCAAATTTGCATCAAAACTTTTTTAGAAAATTCTTCATCCTTTTAACTTTTTGTCTTTTCTTATCTAATTGCTTCGGTTGCAATAGTGAACAAATAAAAAAGGTGTATCACCTAAGCAATACACCTCATCAAATAAATTGAAGTTATATCATCCTGATAAACAAGCTTGTTAAATCAGTGTTGTTAATCCTCTTCCTCAAAATCACTGTTTTTGGTCTCTATCTGGATTTGAGAAACAGGCAGTTGCCTATCGATAACTGTTCTAAATGAAATCATGGTTTCACTACCTGAAAGTCCTAAGGGCTGCAATTTGTCATGTATGATACTCATCAGATGATGATTGTTCATTACATACAGTTTAACAAACAAGTCAAAATCGCCTGTTGTACAATGACATTCCACGATTTCAGGAATCTTTTGAAGCTCTTCGGCAACACGGTCGAAATCATTTGGATCTTTCAAATGCAGTCCGATATAAGCACAAGTTTCATAACCAATCTTTTCAGGATCGAAAATAAACTGTGAACCTTTGATAACTCCTAAGTTGATAAGTTTTTGAACACGTTGATGAATAGCTGCTCCACTGACATTACATGCGCGGGCAACTTCTAAGAATGGAGTACGAGCATCCTCTGCTATCATTGTGAGGATCTTCTTGTCCAATGCGTCTAAATTATGATGTCCCATAGTTAAGTTTATCGACTTCACAAGTGATTGCCATAAAGTAAGATTACTGACAAACAATTCTACCTAAAAAGGCGTGTGTCTCCAGACCTATTTGCCTTCTCTTCTTTTACCTTTAGTTAGCTTTATTCGTTGAATCCTGACTTAAAGATACCTCATGGAAAACCTGTGAAGATTTTTATTCTTTTTATTCCTTTGCAAATATACAATAAAGTGTTGAGTTTCACAACGATTTAAGTTTTTTTTGTGATAGATTATTACTTCAAAAAGGAAATAATAAAAAAAGATAAAAATATGCGTAACTATAAAGGGGTAAACAACCACTTTTGGTTGAACTGTAAAAACGTTCTTGTTGCTATTTTTGCTTCACATCTTCGGCTGAATAGCTAATTTTCAAGGCTTTGGCGTTACGCAACTCTTGCTTCACTTGATTGATAGTTGCCATGGATGTATGCTTGTCAGCCCTTATGGAAATAATCATTTGCTGCTGATCTTCGGGTGACATCCTATCTCTTTCTGCACTGACATAGTCAGCAATCTCATCAATTCGTACTAATCGATCGTTTAATTGCACCTGCATAGGTTGCCTTGTTGCTTTGCCAAAACTTGTGATGGGCATTCCTATATACAGATAAACAACGGCTGACTTCTTGGTAAGTCGTGTTAACTCTGTGCCTTGTGGAACTCGATACTTTACTTTCAAGGTTACCTCGCGCATGTGTGTCACTATCATAAAAAAGAACAAAACAGTGAAAATCAAATCAGGTAGCGATGCTGTGTTTAGTTCTGGCACACCTCGAAGCCTACGTCTAAACTGTATCATTGGCTCATTCCTCCTCCCGTGTCTTGATAGGTTTCGGCGATACGTTGCGGACAATGCTCAATGACAGTTTGCCGTTCACTATCAGAACAATCGTCAAATGAACGTCCAAAATGTTGTTGAGCCCATTTAGTTCGTACCTCTTTGTAAGCTGCCATCAAACAATGTTGTAACTGGAAATAGGTATCGTATGTTGATTCTGGTGCAGTCTTAATCGTAATTAAATGTTCTTTACCAAGTCGCATTATAAAGTCTTCCACTTGTACCTGCAAATCCTGTATTCTTATTTTGTGTCCATTCTGCATCACGATGTTGTCTGCTGTAATGCTAAGTTCCAGTAATTTGTCTTTATCTACAATACTTTCTTGCTGTGTAGTCTTTGGCTGTGCAGGCGGTAATTGACGACGTAACCCCTTATCCACATCCATAGATGTAGTAACCAGAAAGAATATCAAAAGCATGAAAGAAATGTCTGCCGTAGAAGTTGTATTCAGTCCTGGAATCTGATGTTTTCGTTTACGAATGAACATGTTGCGAGTTATGTTTTCTTCGATATCTTGTGATGCCATATCCTACCGCACCAACAGCTACGATGAGTAGGATAGAGGAGGTATAAATCAACTGGTCGGCAATACGCAAGAGCAAGTTGTTCGTAAAGTTTTTGCCATTACTCACCACTGGATTGGTGGAGGCGAAAGCAAATGTAATTAACATGAGAAGGCAAGTTCCACCAGCTACGCATCTTCTAATGAGTTGGACAGGGATACCATGAACAAGTCTTGTCTGATTTCTTCCACAGTGAATTTCCTTCCGTACAGCCCACATGGTTACACATAGAGCGATAAGAATGAATCCATACATGGCGAAAATGAGCAAATTAGTCAGCAATGGTTCATTGAAGTCTGGATTGTCAAGATAAGGCTGCTGGTAACCCAAAAGATAAAAAAGCGCAAACACCACAAACGTAATGCCTATCAAAAAATAAAAAATAAGCTGCGAAATACGTTCCGTAGAGCGATGATGCAAATCAATATGTTTCATTTTAAGACTGTTTATGCTTCATGAGCGTATCTAATAACGTGATGGCCGACTCCTCCATTTGAGCTGTGATGTGGTCGATTTTTGACAAGATATAGTTATAAAATACCTGTAATACCAGTGCCACAATAATTCCAAAGATGGTGGTAATCAGTGCCACTTTCATACCAGCAGCAACAATTGTAGGACTAATATCGCCAGCCATTTGAATCTGGTCAAATGTCATAATCATACCAATAACAGTTCCTAAGAAGCCTAAGGAAGGAGCCATTGCGATAAAGAGCGTAATCCATGAACACCCTTTCTCTAAGTTAGTTGCCTGAACCGAACCGTAGGCTGCGACAGACCGCTCTATATTTTCAATACTATCGTCAATTCTATCCAATCCTTGATAACAGAGTGACGCTACAGGTCCACGTGTCTGCAAACACTGTTGTTTTGCACCCTCAATATCATTCGCATAGATTTTCTTTTCTAAGTCTTTCATAAATTGTTTGGCATTGATTTCTGAAAGACTCAAATAGATGATTCTTTCGATGCAAAATGCTAATCCCAATACTAACACCAAAGCAACCAAAGACATGAACCCTGCATTTCCTTCTATGAATTTTGTCTTCAAGAACTGGTGTAAACCTCCTGTTTGAGGTTCGGCAACAGTGGTGTCAGCTACATCAGCTAACGCAGCATTCAACTCGGAATGTGCGACACTATCGCTTTCTTGCACGCTGACAGAGTCTTGATTTACCGCATTTTGAGCCATGCAACACAAACTTCCCCCAAAAAGAAAAAGCAAACACAGTATTTGTTTAATAATGAATCTTGTCATTTTGTATTTCTGCCAATAAAGTTTTATGATTAAATAGCACTCCTTTTTTTAGAATTTTCAAAGGTACATATTTTGAAGAAGAAAACCAAACAAGCCTGTTATAATAAGTGTAAAATTAGTTACTTTTATGCAAAGGCCATGATAAACATATTTCTCCTCCTCTGACTTTTATTCCTTAGATTTATATCAAATCGGTTCATTGTAAATCAAAGTCAAATAAACATTCATACATTACTGAATTCCTATGAGTTTATGTAATTGCAAAGAAAGTTTCCATTGAGGGTGCGTTTTCACAAACTGAATCGCTTTCTGCAGAATTTCTTTATTCCTTAATTCATCACCTACGTCGCAAGGCTGCACATATCGTTCCTCTGCCTCGATGCCAAATGTGCTTATAGGATGTATGCCGTCATACACCACCTTTATCTCGTTGGCTTGCTTAATATGCACGTTTCCAGCTTCTATAAATGCCTTTTTTGGCGAACAGGTTACCCAATCAACACCTTTAGGAATGGGATGAGTGCCATTTGTTTCCATCGAAACATAATAACCATGTATATGAAAAAGCTGCAACAGTTCGGGCATTACTTGCAAAGTAGGCTCTCCTCCAGTGATAACAACAAAGTTACAGGGCGCATATTGTTGCACGTTTTCTATGATTTGTTGTGCAGACATTTCCGTATACGCATCAAAATTCGTATCGCAAAACCAACAGTGTAGATTGCATTTAGCAAACCTAACAAACACGGCTGCCCTACCTGCGTGATGTCCTTCGCCCTGTAATGAATAAAAGATTTCGTTTACTTTGTAGGTACGTACATCGTGATTCATTTCCTGCTATATTTACATGACGAGGTTTTCTATACCAACTATCTTTGTTTCGTCTATCGCCTGAGCTACGTTTCCTTCGCTTTCTCGCACCTCTGCCTTATAACATTCCTCGAATTGATTAACGACCCATCGCGCAATATTCTCCGCAGTAGGATTATAGGGAATGACATCGTTGATGTAAGCATGGTCTAATTGATCGTGAATAGCCTTTTTGATGTGCGTAAAATCGAACACCATCCCATCGCCATTCAATTTATCTTTCTTAAAAAGATATACCGTAATTATCCAATTATGTCCATGCAAACATTGACACTTGCTTTCGTAAGAGAGCGAAAGTCGGTGAGCCGCACTAATTTCCATACGTTTGGATACGCAATAAATCATATTTCTTTATTTTACGAGTAGGCGTTGAAAGAACGGTATTGGTTCTTTCCTTGCCTCTTTTGATTTCTATTTGTTTTCAATGTCTTTTAGTCTTCGTATGACGTGTCGTCCTTGATACCTGCAAATGCCAATGCTTCTTTGCGTTCAACGCATGTCCCACATTTGCCACACTGCTTATTTCCTCCCTTATAACACGACCAAGTTTCGGCATAATTGATACCCAGCTTTTTACCTCGCAAGGCTATCTCACCTTTGCTAATCCGTGTATAAGGTGCTAAAATGGTGATACCTTCAAAGGTTCCAGCAACCATGGCTTGCGAAAAACTATCAATAAACTCAGGTCGACAATCGGGATATATGGTATGATCACCGCCATGATTCGCAATCATCACATATTTCAAATGGTTGCTTACAGCTAATCCGCAACCCACTGCCAGCATGATTCCATTGCGAAAAGGGACCACCGTCGATTTCATGTTCTCTTCTTCATAATGCCCTTCGGGAATAGCATCATCACCTTCCAACAGACTGCTTTTGAAATAATCGTGAATAAACGACAGGGGGATAACAATGTGCCGTATGCCTAATCGTTCGCAATGCATCTTTGCCAAGGGTATTTCTTTTTGGTTATGATTGCTGCCATAATCGAATGAAACGCCTATAGCGATACGCTGTTGATACTCGTAAAGCATGGTAATGGAATCCATGCCACCACTCACAATAATTAAACTATCTTTTTCCATTTTATTCCTTTCCATTCTGGTTATCCACACTATGCGCTTCTGCCTATAGAGGACAGCTTAGGTACTCAGTTATTCACCAAGGAATAGTGCAAAACTAATACATTTGTTTTTTCTTTATACAAAAGTACTACAATAGTTTTATCCCTACAAAATTTATAGCACATCCTTCGAAAAAAATGTATTGGAACTGATTAAATTCATCCCATCAGAGGGTCGATAGCAAGAGTTTGTGTTTTAGAAATCAATAAAAAACAGTAAATTTCCTCATGACTCAAGTTCCTTGGAAAGAAGTGAGCGGCATTTTTATATGTTGCTTTATTTGTAGAGGAAAGACTCTTAAAAATGTTTAGCTTAGTGGAAATGGCAATTTTTCATAAAATTGCAAGCTGCATAAAAACATGCTTTGCGGAAAGAGGGGGATTCGAACCCCCGAACCGCTTTAGACGGTTACACGCTTTCCAGGCGTGCCTCTTCAGCCACTCGAGCATCTTTCCTTTTGCATTTAGCTGGTGCAAAAGTAATATATTTATCTTGAATTCGGACGAAAAAACGATAAAACTTTGCGGTTATTCTTTAGAAATGCACAAAAAGATGCGCATTATCACAATCGGAATGGATAGGCTACAACGAGTTCTGTAAGGTCTGCTTTCGTTTCATGCGCCTTGATATTAATACCCAGTTTCAGCCCGCCAGCCGAAGAAAATGTATAATGCAATCCGATTCGCTCGTAGAATCGTGACTCATTGAACAGGGCATTATAACCCATCTGACGATGCAAATACCAACCAAAGGACATTCCCAAAGACAATTGATGATAAAAAACTTCGTGCTTGGCAGCAATTCCTAACGACCATGGGCTGTGCTTTGCGACGTTTCCTTGTTGTGCATCTAAGTCGGCAATGTGCGAGGCATAGGTGCCATAAAACCAATCTATGCCGATTCCTGATGCCCAACGACGGGCATATCGACACATCACGTCTGCCTGCACCGAATAGGCTGCATAAACTTTGAAGTGTTCCGTGCGATAATCGGGATGAGAAGAGGGGGTTCGAAATTGTGTTGTGAGCCAATCTTCCAACATCGTTTTAGCTCCCATTCCTGCGGATAAATTCAGATACCAATATCGCTCAAAGGGCTGTGGTGAGTAGGCTTTTGTTCGATGTGCCAACAGGTTGTAATAAGGCTCATACACCACACCGATTGATGTTCCAAAAGAGTTGGAACCCTTGTTGGGGCGGTAAAGCGCACCATTACTATGATGTACAAACTCCAATCCGCCTCTAATGCCCCATTGTTCGTTGAGATGATAGGTTGCATGTACGCCAGCTCCAAAATAAATCAGCGCATTTGTTCCTATCAACTCGTTATCGATGTTATTTTGCTTGTTGTACTTTGTATGGCTATAACCAATGCCAAAACTCAACGAATAGGCGGTCTCCCAATGTTGATGACGAGCAAATGGGCGATAAAATTTGCCGTATAGGGAGAGTGTATTCCCCAAGTGTGAGTCGTAATCCACCATTTCTGCCATTCCCCATGCCGTATCTGGGCTGCGTCGTAGGCGTACCTGATGATTAAACATGTATCTCACACCTAAAGTAAGCGATGGATATCCAAAGTCTGATGCATAGGCGTCGCTGTCTGTGGGTAATGCCACTCGCCCTATTTCCGCTGCTATCGATAGGTTGTTTGTCTCTCTAATCCACTTCGCTGCATACTTGTCCAAAGCGAGAATCTTACCCGGCATGACGTGGAGGGAATAGTTATAATGGTGTAATGAATCAGTCTCAGCGGCCTGAACAGTAGTAGAAAGTATCAAAAATGCGAAGATGGCGTTCAATAATCTCATGCTCCTACAACGTTTCATCCATTCGTATTCCAAAAATGCGTTGAACATTTGCATTTGTTTGTCGTACAACTTCTTCTTCTGGTATTTTGTAACTCTCTGCTAATTGCTTCATGACATACGCAACAAATGCACTCTCGTTCCGTTTTCCACGCATAGGAACAGGCGCCATATATGGACTGTCCGTCTCCAAAACAATACGGTTCAGGGGTACGTTGGCGGGTAACATTTCACGGAGATGACTACTCTTAAAGGTCAGCACGCCCCCAATTCCCAAAGCAAATCGTTCGAATGATAACAGTTCTGCCGCCTCTTTCTCGTTTCCTGTGAAGCAATGAAAAACGCCACCAGGCAAGTCTTTTTCGTGTTTTCGTAACAGTTTCACCATCTCGTTTTGAGCCTTTCGACAGTGAATCATCAAGGGCAGTCCAAATGCTATCGACCACTTCACCTGTTCTTCAAAAGCTTTCAGTTGTTCACCTTCGTATTCTCTGCTCCAATAGTAGTCAAGACCTACCTCTCCCACAGCGATGATACGAGGGTTGTCATTTGGTGCTTGTAAATTTTGTTGTAATAAACATTTCATTTCTTCCAGCACCTTCTCCCAATCTTCTTTCACTTCTTCGGGATGTAGTCCTATCATCGGGTACACCACATCAGGATAACTGCGGCTCACACGCATTACATCTGGGAAGTGCGCCAAATCAATGGCAGGGACAAATATCTTGCCTACACCTGCCGTTTGCGCACGTGCTATCACTTCAGGCAAATCGTCCTTAAACTCTTCTCCATCCAAGTGGGCATGAGTATCTACGAACTTTACACTTTGAGCGTTGGACATCTAACGAGACTTTCTAATTTTTTGAGATTTCTACTTTGAACTTGGCAGCGTGGTTCATTCATACTAAAAAACAGCTACTCAACTCTTCTTAAAAAAGTCGAACAATCGGATTTCGCATCCTTTCATTTCACCCTATTCATGAGTTGGTTGGCATACGACAGCAGTTCTTGCTTTCGGTCGGCAGGCAACTTCACTGCTTCTAAATATTTTTTGCTTTCTTCAAAATAATAAGCAATCTTATCTTTTGCCAACTGTTCAATTCCCATGGCATTATAAAGAGCTGTCACTGCCTCAATCTTTTCTTGCTTATCGAATTGCTCTCTTTGTATCCATTCGGTGAGTTCGGCACGTTGTTGGGGGGTTGCTAAATTAAATGCGTTAATCAGCATGTAAGTCTTCTTATTGCTGATGATGTCTCCACCTATGGCTTTCCCAAACACCTTGGTATCTCCGTAAACATCAAGGTAGTCGTCTTGTAATTGAAATGCCAAACCAATTTTTTCTCCAAATCGATACAAATTCTCTGCATCTTCTTGACTGGCACCTCCCAAAATGGCACCAATTTTTAGGGCGCAAGCCAAAAGTACACTTGTTTTAAGCCGAATCATTTCAATATATTCGTCTTCTGTCACATCATCCCGCTTCTCAAAGTCCATATCATATTGCTGTCCTTCTCCAATCTCTAAAGCAGTTTGGGTAAACAGGTCAATCACCTCTTTTAAGTAATCAGCCCGACAAGTAGCCATGCGTTGATAAGCCAATACCAACATTGAGTCGCCACTAAGTATGGCAGTGTTTGCATCCCAACGTTTATGCACTGTTGCACAACCGCGCCTTAGGTCTGCACAATCCATCAAGTCGTCATGCAATAAAGTATAATTATGGTAAGTCTCAATGGCACAGGCGGGCATTAGGATTTCTTCTGGATGCTCTTGATACAGATTGTAAGCTAACATCATTAAGATAGGACGAATGCGCTTTCCACCCAACGACAACACATATTCTATCGGTTCGTAAAGATGACGTGGCTCTCGGTTGTCAGACAAACGCTCGAGTTGCTCATTGATTAACTTCAGCATTTTATTAGATGTCATCATAGCAATGTATATATTTAATTGATTTTTATAATTTAAAGACCACAGGCACTGCCACCATTGTGCGACAGGGACGATTGTTTTGTACACCGGGTGTCCAATTGGGCATCATGCGTATCACACGTAAGGCTTCTCTATCCAAATACGGATCAACCGACTTTTCGAGTTTGATATCGGCAATACTTCCGTCTTTATTGACAATGAATGAGACGACAACCTTTCCTTGCACCTTCTTGCTTTGTGCAATTGGTGGGTAGCGCAACTGATTAGTCAGCCATTGTACAAAAGCAGACCCACCCCCGGGGAACTCTGGCATCTGCTCTACTATTCGGATATTCTGAGATTGGTTATTCACCAAAGGGATAGGAGGCAGGGCTTCTGATATCTTCGCATTTAATGCCTCTGCACTTCCATCACCAATAAGTAGCGGACTGGCTGTATTGGGTAGCAATCTATCTATTTGTTGTTTCAAGGGAGCATCTACCGCTTTGATACGGTCAGTAACCACTTTTGTGGAGGGTTGAGAAGCAGTACTCACCATTTCTTTTTCGTCTATGGCTGGATGTAACTCAATGTCTTGCGCCAATTCGTCCAACATATCCTCCGACGATGTGTCCTCTTGTGGTTGGCTATTATATTCGAACCCAACAAACAAGAGCGACAAAACGAGAATGAGACCTAACAAAAAACCTGTTGTCTTACTCTCTTCAAGAGAGGGCTTTTCTGATTTCTGATGCACTACCATGATTACTTTTTCCTCATCCGCATCCTCTTGAGCCACTGCAATAAACTGCCGTTTCTTCCGTTATTCAGTATACGAATTAGTACACAAAGATAATAAGTTATTTGAAAATAGTTGTAACTTTGCACATAAATTAGGAAAATTAAATGAAAAAAGCCGCATTTGTCCTCTTCTCTTTATTTCTTGTGAACACCGCCTATGCACAAGAAAGCCAGACAACATACAACTTTCTTCGTGTACCCATGAGTGCGCATGCGGCAGCCTTGGGTGGAGACAACGTTTCAGTGATTGAAGACGACGAAGCCCTTGTTTTCCATAACCCTGCATTGCTCACTTCGGTGAGTGACAAAACACTCAACTTGAACTATCTCAACTATATGTCGGGCGTCAATATGCTGAGTGTGGCTTTCAACAAACTTATCAAAGAAAGGGCATCTGTAGCACTTGCTGCCCAATATGTTGACTATGGAAAGATGAAGCAAACCACAGCTGAAAATGTCCAAATAGGAGAATTTTCAGCCAAAGATATTGTGCTGTCTGGCTATTTCTCCTATATGTTGTCCGACTTATGGTCTGGAGGTATTGCGGCTAAGTTGCTCACATCTTATATTGGTGGCTACAATTCATTGGCAATGGGGATTGATGTCGGGATTAATTATTACAACCCTGACAAAGGTTGGTCGGCATCCTTGGTTGCCAAAAACATGGGAGGACAGTTGAAAGCCTATGATGATAATTACGAGAGTATGCCTCTGGATGTACAATTAGGCGTGAGCAAACGGCTGATACACACTCCTTTAAGGTTTCATGCTACTTTGGTGGATCTCAATCACCTCAACTACAAACTGATACATCATTTGGTTGCTGGAATAGACATCTTATTCTCCGACCAAGTATGGGTGGGCGCTGGTTACAACTTTAGGCGTGCCAACGAAATGAGCATTACCAGCATTGACGAGGAGAGCAACCATGGGGCAGGCTTTTCGTGTGGAGCGGGCATCAACCTTCATCGCTTCAAAATCAATCTTGCTTACGGCAAATATCATGTTTCCAGTAGCTCGGTTGTCATCAACGCTGCGTACCAATTGTGATACTGTAAACCAATAGATGGCATGGTGGAGGCTGTAGAGAGCCATGCAACTTATTCTTATCCATCGGTTCTTTTCCGCTGAAACAGCACATTATTCATATTGTTCTATTTCGTTCCTATGTCTCGTGCATCCTTTCTATCTATGGTTGCTATTTCCTAACTTAATATTTGGATGACGTTAAATTTGAACCAACAAAAGCACTTTCAAAATAACAACTTTGTCCTGTTATTTTACCAAAAAACCGCCATCTAAAATCTTCAAAATAGAAAATTTCAATAGGCAAATGACCTGCAAAAATGGGCTGATTTGAGCAAAATAAATGCCTTTTTAAGTTGAAACATAGATTTAACGCCCTTGGAAACATACATTAGCGGTGTTATTCACATACTTCAACGGCATTAAAGCATGCAAATAGCAGGCTTATCTCAATGCTTCAATCGCCAAAAAGTGGTAGAAACACGAAAGAAAAGAAGCTCTTTAGGTGTAACGTGTTCAATAACAAAGGATTATGAAACGTTCTTATTTTTAGCGTATTTGCGACCCACTTTGCCGTTGGTTGATTTTATGCGAGTTATGAGAGGTACTTTGTAAAGAAAATTCAGCATTTATTTTTAATCCACAAAGCGTATCACCCATTTTACAAAAGCTGTTTTGTTAGCATATTTTTTATTGTAAAAATATTGTCTTTTTTTTGAAAGAGTCGTGCACTGCCTCCAAAAAGTATTTTGAGCATTAGGCTTCATTTAGAGAGAAAAGCCGTAATTTTGCTTTGTTATGAAACAATAGTTCGTTAAATTTTGAGATAAATGTTGCGCAGCTTTCCCTATTTGGGTTGATTGGAAAACCGCTACGTATAAGACGTTTTTTTGTACTTTCGTAAAAAAGTTTCCATTTATGGTTCAGTAAATCCACTTTCATGTGTAATATAGATGTATGACGGACAGAAAACAACTTGCATCGCTCTTCAAGCAACACTACCGTGAAATGTACCGCTTGGCAAGCATCATGCTCCATGATGATGCCGAGAGCAAGGATATTGTGCACGACGTCTTTGCCTACATTCTTGAAAGTGGAAAGGACTTGAAGGCGGATACGGCAGTTGCGTATTTGATGACAAGCGTGCGAAACAGATGCTTGAACCGCATCAGGAACATGGAAATTCAGGAGCGGGTGGAAAGACTTTATCTTCTTGACCAAGAATTGGAGCAATGCCAAGAGCCGAGAAAATTGGAGGAGGAGATAAAGGCATTGGAAAAAGAATTGGAAAGGATTCAGCCGCCCAGATGCCGGGAAATCCTGTTGATGCACTACCATGGCAAGCACACTTTCAAAGAGATTGCCCAAATGATGGGCATAAGCGAGACTGCCGTCTATAGACATTTGCGTCATGCAATGAAACAGTTACGTGAACAACTAAAAAAAGGTAGAAATGGAAAAGACTGAACTTTTGCTTCAAATGATGGAACACCCCCACGAATACACCCGTGGGCAATGGGAGGAGCTGTTGGAAGACGAGGAATGTAGGCTATTGTATTCCTTGCTCTCCAAGACGAAAAGTGCCGCCAGTGCCAACGAGAACGATTCCCGACTGACGGAAGAAGATGTGGACAAAGAGTGGAAACGATTGGCTCACGAATATCCGGTAAAGGCACAAGTCGTTACGCTTTGGCGAAAAGTGGCAGCCGTATTTATTGGCGTACTGCTGGTTTCGGGCATTGCCATTGCCACCATCAGCACGGGCTTTTTCGGCTTCCGTTCCACAAACAGACATTCCGCTGCGGGGAACAAAGCGAAAGAGTCAAGAACTATTGTCGCTGCCGATACTGTCCGAAAGGACACGATAGCCGTACCCGCTGTAAAACTTTTCGACAATGTGCCTTTGGAAAACATTCTTGCAGAACTATCCAACCACTATCACATCAATGTAGTTTACCGCAACGAGGAAGTAAAACAACTGCGCTTGTTCTTCGAATGGAATTCCTCGTACCCCATAGGAAAGGTGGTGGAAATGCTCAACCACTTCAAAACCCTGCAATTCCAATTGGAAGCGAACCAACTAATTGTTGAATCACAAAGCACGACCGAGCCATGAAAAAAGTCTTGTTTCTTATTCTCATGTGTGCTTTTGTTTTCAATGTTAGTGCACAGCGCATCACGCACGAGTTCCGCAACGTTTCTATGTCGGATGCTCTCAAATTTATTCAAGCACAAAACACACATTATAAAATAGTGTTCATTTACAATGAACTGGAAGATTTCAAGGTGACGACTTCCGTCCAAAACAAGCGTGTGGGCGATGCCATTCAGCAATTGATTGGCTTCTATCCCATTCTAATGACCATTGGAGAAAGCAACGACATCTACGTGGAGTGTGTACAGAAGGCGGAACGAAAATACATCGGTCATTTGGTGAACCGCAACAATCGTCCCATAGAGTTTGCCAACGTGGCATTGCTCAATCCCAAAGACAGTTCTTTCATCACGGGTGGCGTGACCAATAGCGACGGATTGTTCGTCATTCCATGCGACGTTCATCCCGTATTGGCGCGACTATCTTTCGTGGGCTACCGCACAGCTTATGTGCGTTTTTCACAAAACAGGGTGGGAACACTCCGCCTATATGAAGACACGAAAACGCTAAAAGAAGTAAAGGTGACTACCCTTCGTCCCACGGTCACTTATAAAGGCGACCGTTATTCAGTCAATATCGGCAACACGATTCTTGGGGTTGGCAACACGGCGGAATCGCTCTTGACGCAACTTCCCGGCGTGTGGCTCAACGGAAATGACATTTCTATCAATGGCATTTCTGGTGCACAGGTCATGATAGACGATCGCAGCATCCACCTTTCGGGCAGCGAACTCGTGGCTTATTTAAAAGGCATCCGCTCGGAAACCATTGACAAGATTGAGATTATCCCCAATCCTTCTGCCGAATTTGCGGCACAGGGCATGGGAGGTGTGTTGAGGATTCTTACCAAAGAACGGCAAAGCGGCACGCAACTGGTTGTCGGTGGCACTGTAGATTTCATCAATTACAAAGCCGTCAGACCATACGTCTCCTATGGCTACGGAAAAGGAAAGTTCGGTTTTGATATCTCTGCCAATGGCACTTTCGGCAAAGGCTATTTGTGTGCGGATGAATTGACCAAAAATATTGCTGTCCGGTAAAACTTTATTAAACAAAATAATTTAGGGCTGACACTTCTCACGAGGTGTCAGCCCTTTTGG